>JAGWYO010000012.1 GCA_018969355.1 Actinomycetales bacterium | reverse complement strand
GTACTGCATAAAGCGCTGCGGCTACTGTGATTTCAATACTTACACCCCATCAGAACTCCAAGATGGTGCAACGCTAGAAATCGTTAGCAATGACTACATTGATGCCGTTTTAAAAGAGTTAGAAGCGGCGCCAAGAGATCTCGTTCCCACAATCTTCTTTGGTGGAGGAACACCTTCACTTTTGCCAGCAGATGATCTAGGGCGAGTGATTACTGCGATTAAAGCGCGCAATGGTTTGAGTCCAGATTGTGAAATAACTCTTGAAGCCAATCCAGATTCAGTGACGAAAGAGAAGTTACAGCGCTACCTAGAAGTGGGATTTAATCGCATCTCATTTGGAATGCAATCGGCAAAAGCTCATGTATTGGCAGTCCTTGATCGTACACACAACCCCGAGAACGTAAAGCGCGCAGTTGATATGGCACGCGCTGTGGGATTTAAAAGTATTAGCGTTGATTTGATTTATGGAACGCCAGGAGAGTCATTAGATGATTGGCAAGAGAGCGTTCAAGCAGCCCTTGATCTAGATATCGATCACATCAGTGCATATGCACTCATTGTTGAAACTGGCACAAAGTTAGCAACTCAAATTAAACGTGGTGATCTATCAATGCCCGATGATGACTTGATGGCTGATATGTATCTACTAGTGGATCAGATGTGTGAGGCACGTGGGCTTAGTTGGTATGAACTCTCTAACTGGTCAAAGCCTTCTCATGAATGTCGCCACAACATCGCTTATTGGGAAAATAGAAACTGGTGGGGACTCGGGCCAGGAGCACATTCTCACGTGAATGGAAAGCGTTTTTGGAATGTGAAGCACCCAAATGCCTATAAAGAAAAGCTCTTTTCTTCACTATCGCCCATTCATGAAAGTGAAGATTTAACCTCAGAACAAAAAGCTCGTGAATCAATCATGCTGGGAATTCGCATGCGAGATGGTTTACAGATTTCAGTGCTGGGGCCGCATCAGCTTGAGATTCTGGGCACTTATCGTGAAAATGGATATATCGAACTGCTTGATGATCGCGTCTTGTTGACTCCGGTGGGGCGCTTGATTGCAGATCGAATCGTGCGAGAAATAACTTTCTAGTAACCTAGGCCCACTATGTCATCACGTCGCCTTGAAATCCTACGAGCAATCGTCGATGAGTATGTTTCGACCCAGGAACCAGTTGGCTCTAAATCAATTGCCGATCACCATGGACTCGGAATTTCACCTGCCACAATCCGAAATGAAATGGCTGTGCTAGAAGATGAAGGCTTAATCACGCAACCACACACAAGTGCTGGCCGAATTCCAACTGATCTTGGTTATCGAGTCTTCGTTGATAAGTTAGCAACAGTTAAGCCATTATCTGCAGCTGAGCGCCGAGCGATTGAAACATTTCTTCAGGGCTCTCATGATCTAGAAGAGTTATTGAAAAGATCAGCCAAGTTGTTGGCCGATATTACAAAACAAGTTGCTGTTGTTACATTCCCGATTATTGGAGAAAGCCGGGAGAAGATGGCAATCTCAGGAACAGCAAACTTGGCTCGATCTGGTGATGATTTAGGTCTTACTCTTTCACCCATTCTTGAAGCACTTGAAGAACAAGTTGTGATTTTGCGCTTGCTTGATGAGGCGCGTTCAACGGTGCACGTTCGAATAGGGAGTGAGCAGAACGAGACAAACTTGCAATCAACATCATTGGTCACAGTTGGCTATGGCGTGGAGTCGGCCCAACATGGCGCAGTGGGTGTCTTAGGTCCAACTCGTATGGATTACGCAGGTTCGATTGCTGCAGTTTCTGCAGTTGCTCGCTATGTCGGCCGCTTCATTGATGAAGGTGCTTAAGTTGAGCGATCATTACCAAACGCTGGGTGTCACGCGCGATGCTTCAGCTGATGAGATCAAAAAGGCTTATCGCAAGTTAGCCCGTGAACTACATCCAGATGTGAATCCAGATCCTGCCGTGCAGGATAAATTTAAGGAAATTACCGCTGCCTATGAAGTACTAAGTGATTCACAAAAGCGCCAGTCATATGACATGGGCGGCAGTGCATTTGGTGGCGGTGGTTTTGGTGGTGGCTTTAGCGACATCATGGATGCATTCTTTGGTGGCGGTGGATCACGTGGGCCACGTCCACGTATGCGCGCAGGGCAAGATTCACTCATTCGTGTGCAAGTAGATTTACATGAAGCTTGTTTTGGAACAGAGCGCGAGATAACTGTTGATAGTGCAGTTGTATGCCCTAAGTGCACAGGTAGCGGTTCGATTGATGGTGGACAACCAAGCACTTGCGCTGTGTGTAAGGGACGTGGAGAAACTCAGCAAGTAGTTCGCTCAGTTATTGGTCAAGTAATGACATCACGCCCATGTAATGCCTGCGGTGGTTATGGAAGTGTTATTCAAAACCCATGCCGTGAGTGTGCGGGTGAAGGTCGTGTTCGATCTCGACAAAATATCCAAGTAAAGATCCCAGCTGGAGTTGAAACAGGAAATCGCATTCAACTATCTGGCCGCGGCGAAGTAGGACACGGCGGAGGACCAGCAGGAGATTTATATGTTGAAATAGTTGAGACAGATCATGATTATTTAATTCGCGAAGGCGACACTTTGCATATGTCACTCTCTGTCTCCATGAGCGCTGCAGCGATAGGTGCCACTGTCACAGTTGAATCACTAGATGGCCCAGTTGACGTTCATGTGAAAGCTGGAACGCAAAGTGGAACACCAATTTCCATTAAGGGCAAAGGCATGACCCGTTTACGCCATGGCGGGCGTGGAGACTTAGTGGTCCACGTCGAAGTTCAAACCCCCACAAAACTTAGCCGTGAAGAGGAAGAGCTACTGAAGAAGTTTGCTGATTTGCGAGGGGAAAAATCAGGTGATGCCCACGTGAAAAATCCTGATGGTGGAATATTTTCCAAGATCAAAGGTGCGTTTACCAAATAATGTTGACTCTATTTTTTGTCGATGATCTGCCAACAACAGTAGGGCAGATTTATGAATTTGATAATGAAGATGCTCACCATGCTGTGCGGGTATTGCGCATGAAAGCAGGGGATCTGTTCATGCTCAGTGATGGGCAAGGCAGCTGGAGTCAGGTCAAAGCCTTTGCAGTGAAGAAGAAGTCCCTTGAAGTTGAGGTAATCGCATCTGGTTTTCAAGAGGCCCTGCCAACGACAATTACAGTCGTTCAGGCGTTGCCAAAGAGCGATAGAGCTAAAGAGGCTATTGAGCTATTAACTGAAGCTGGTGTTGATCGCATTGTTCCATGGCATGCATCTCGCAGTATCGGTAAAGTCTCTGAAAAGTTCTCAGTCACCGCCCGCGAAGCAAGCAAACAATCGCGCAGACTGCGAATCCCAGAAGTTACTGATATTGCAACTACGCAGCAGATTTGTGAAGCAATTAAGTTAAGTGACTTAGCGGTAGTTTTTCATGAAAGCACAACGACAAAGCTCAGTGATGCAATCTCATCACATAACGTTGCACATCTTCTTATCATTATTGGTCCTGAGGGCGGAATAACACCAACAGAGCTTGATCAATTTGTTGAAGCTGGGGCTAAGGTTGCATTGATGGGTCGACCAATCTTGCGCTCGGCACATGCAGGTATTGCGGCAGTGGCGGCTATTTCAGCCCTGCTCAAGGTATGGTAATGACGTGGCGCTAGATCCCAACTGCTTGTTTTGTAAAATCATTAACGGGGATATTCCTGCACAGATTATTTATCGCAATGACAATGTTGTGGCATTTAATGACATTGACCCACAAGCCCCCACACATGTCTTAATTGTTCCCACGCTGCATGTTGAAAACGCTGCGGGTTTAGCCAAGCTCTCTCCCACTCTGACTGCCGACCTTTTCGTTGCAGCGGGGGAGATTGCTGCAACTAACGGCTTAACTGGTTACAGAACCGTCTTTAATACTGGCGCAGAGGCCGGACAATCAGTTTTTCACGCTCATCTACATCTTCTTGGTGGGCGTGGACTGGCCTGGCCCCCAGGTTAAAGATAGATTTGGCATTAATGGAACGCATACTCATCACAGTCCCAACGGCTATTCCCATGGTTGCTCTGATCGGACCACATGATGACAACCTTCGCATTGTTGAAGCAGCCTTTCCTTCAGTAAATATCACCGTTCGCGGTAATGAAATTACTTTGCGCGGCCCACATATTGATTGCCTTACCCTTGAAAATCTCTTCGGCGAACTCATGGTTGTTATCCGCTCAGGAAATGTCCTCACCGTTGACTCTGTTACACGCTCAATTGCAATGCTTGAGAGCAAGCCAGTGGATCACCCAGCAGAAGTTTTATCTCTCAACATTGTTAGTAACCGTGGCCGCTCCATTCGACCTAAGACTGCTAATCAAAAGCGTTATGTGGATGCAATTGAAGATCACACAATCACTTTTGGTATTGGTCCAGCTGGAACAGGTAAGACTTATCTAGCGATGGCAAAGGCGGTTTCTGCGCTGCAAGCTAAGAAAGTTAATCGCATCATTCTTACGCGCCCTGCGGTTGAAGCAGGCGAGCACCTAGGTTTCTTGCCAGGAACTCTCAATGAGAAAATTGACCCGTATTTACGCCCTCTCTTTGACGCACTTCACGACATGATTGATATTGAATCTATTCCACGCATGATGTCGAACGGAATCATTGAAGTAGCACCTCTTGCTTATATGCGTGGTCGCACACTCAACGATGCTTTTATCATTTTAGATGAAGCACAAAACACAACTCCTGAGCAGATGAAGATGTTCTTAACGCGCCTTGGCTTTGGTTCAAAGATGGTTATTACTGGTGATGTTACTCAGATTGATCTCCCTCATGGTCAGCATTCAGGCCTTCGAATTGTTAGAGATATCTTGAAAGGTATTGATGACATAGCCTTCTTGGAACTCACAGCAGAAGATGTTGTTCGACACCGCTTAATTGGCGACATCGTAAAGGCGTATGATAATTTCGATGAGGCCAAGCAAGCCCTTCGTCCGATTCGCAAATAGATGACAATCGAAGTTACAAATAGTTCGGGGCAGTTAGTCCCAACGGCAGAGGTAATCTCATTGCTAACTTTTGCCATGGGTGAGTTAAAACTCAATCCTGAGTGCGATCTCAACCTTGGCTTTATTGATGATGAGTTCATGACTGAGCTTCATATGAAATGGATGGATGAACCTGGAAGCACAGATGTTCTCTCATTCCCCATGGATATGCCAGAAAATGAAGGTGAAATCGTCACACTTGGCGACATCATGATGAGTCCAACTTTTGCGGCAGCGCAAGCGTTAGCTGCTGGACATTCGACTGAGCATGAGATTTACATTCTCGCCACACATGGTTTATTGCATATAATTGGCTACGACCATGCACAACCAGAAGAAGAAAAGATTATGTTTGCCCTGCAAGAACAAATCGTAGAAAAGTGGAAGCAAACTCAATGAGTCCGATAACTATTGCTAGCATCGTTGTATTGTTGGCTTTTGCAGGATTTTTAGCTGCATCTGAATCTGCTCTTACATCTATTTCTCGCATTGTTGTTGAAGAGTTAGAAGGCAAACGTGGGGGAATGCTGCTGCGCAAATACAGCGCTCAGCCAGCTAGATATCTCAACGTGATTCTTCTTGTGCGAAAGCTCTGTGAATTTACTGCCACAGTTTTATTAGCTGTTATTTTGCTGCGCAATTACTCATCCGCCCAAGCCATGGCATTAACTGTTGCAATCATGGTTGTGCTCTCTTATGTGGTAGTGGGTGTTGGGCCTCGAACTCTTGGCAAACAACAGCCTCATAAGTACGCGCGATATGGAATTATCGTGGCCTATGGCCTTGCATTCGCCCTCGGTCCAGTAACGAAGATTCTTATTGCGGTTGGAAATGCGCTGACTCCAGGTAAAGGCTTTCGTTCAGGTCCATTTACATCAGAGGCAGAGCTTCGCGACCTAGTAGATCAAGCTCATGAGCGCGGCCTTGTGGAATCTGATGAGCATGAAATGATTCACTCAGTATTTGAACTGGGCGATACATTGGTACGCGAACTTATGGTTCCTCGCACAGAGATGGTTTGGATTGAAAAAGATAAGAGTTTGCGACAAGGTCTTTCTCTTGCCCTTCGTTCTGGTTTCTCACGAATTCCCGTAGTCGGAACTGGTCCAGATAATATTATTGGAATTGTCTACGTTAAAGATTTAGCCCGTCGCGCACTTGATCACCATGAGGCAGAACAAAGTGAGAACATTGAACAACATATGCGCCCAGCCACCTTTGTTCCTGAAATCAAGATGGCAGATGAGCTCTTAAAAGAGATGCAGCGCAATCAGATTCACTTAGCCGTTGTGGTGGATGAATACGGCGGAACCGCTGGAATCATCACCATTGAAGACATCATCGAGGAAATCGTGGGTGAGATTGAAGATGAGTTTGATGACGGAGAAGATGCCTTTGCTTGGCTAACACCAGATAAAGCGCGCGCTAATGCCTCGCTTCACATTGAAGATTTAGCAGATGAGTTAAAGATTGAAATCAATGAATCTGATTTTGAGGATGTAGATACCATTGGTGGATTAATGGCACAAAAACTTGGACGTGTGCCAATTGCTGGATCAACAGTTTCACTCCATGGTTGGTCCATCACTTCAGAGCGCCCATTGGGCCGCCGTCGAAGAATTAGTAGCGTGTTAATCGAGCGTCTTGAGAAAGAGATTGAAGACCACGAGTAAGAGATAGAATCTCCCAATGCGCATTGTCCGCTTTTCTCCAGGTCCTGACTCAGGGATGGGAACCGACCCGCTCTTTGGTGTTTTAGAAGATGATGCCACAATCACAGTAATTACCGGAGATCCCATTTATTCAGGGATTCAAAAGACTGCAGCTACAGTTCCAGTTTCGAAAGTGCGGCTCTTGGCACCAGTTATTCCTCGCTCTAAGGTTGTTTGCATCGGCAAGAACTACGCCGATCACGCAGCTGAAATGGGTGGGGTTGTGCCAGATGAACCAATCATCTTTTTAAAACCTAACACTTCTGTCATAGGTCCACATGACACCATTATTTGGCCAGAGATGTCAGAGCGAGTTGATCATGAGGCAGAGTTAGCCATTGTCATCGGTCGCATTTGTAAGGATGTTCCTATAGAGCGCGTGAATGATGTGATCTTTGGTTACACCATTGCAAATGATGTGACTGCCCGAGATTTGCAGAAAAAAGATGGCCAGTGGACTCGTGCAAAAGGCTTTGACACTTTCTGCCCACTGGGCCCATGGATTGATACTGATTTTATGCCCGGCACTCAGAAGATTACTGCAACAGTCAATGGTGAGATGAAGCAGTCAGCTCAATTGAGTGACATGATGTTTAAAACTCCAGAGATTATTAACTTTGTCTCACGTGTTATGACCTTGCTTCCAGGTGACATTATTTTGACTGGCACACCAGCCGGAATTGGCCCCATGGTTGCTGGGGCAGATGCAACGATGGCTATTGAGGGTTTAGGCGAACTAACTAACAAAGTGAGAAAGAATTGAATAAAAAAGTAAAGGTCCGTTTCGCACCATCTCCAACTGGTGATTTGCATGTGGGCAATATCCGCACTGCACTCTTTGACTGGGCCTATGCCCGCCACACAGGTGGAACATTCCTATTTAGAATTGAAGATACGGACACCACCCGCGTTACAGATGAATATATTCAAGCTGCCATCGAGACGTTGAAATGGCTTGGACTGAACTGGGATGAGGGTCCTGAGGTGGGTGGCGATAATGGCCCTTACTTACAGTCACAGCGTTTAGGCATTTATGCTGAGTGGGCACAGAAGTTTCTGGATCAAAAGGATGCCTATCACTGCTACTGCTCAGCTGATGAGTTAGAAGCAGTACGTGAAGCACAGCGCGCAGCAAATGTTGCACCGGGCTATAACGGTCACTGCCGTGATTTAACACCAGATCAAATTGCTGCATATAAGGCAGAAGGACGCTTGCCTGTGGTGCGTATGCGCATGCCTGATGGAAGCACAACTTTTAATGACTTAATCCGCGGAGATGTCTCCTTTGACCACAAATTCGTCCCTGACTTTGTCTTAGCACGCGCAGATGGCTCACCTCTCTACACATTAGCCGTTGCAGTAGATGATGTATTAATGAAAGTCACACATATCTTGCGCGGTGAAGATCTACTCTCTTCCACACCACGTCAGATCCGTGTGTATCAAGCAATGGGCTTATCCCTAGAGGATTATCCAGTTTTTGCTCACTTGCCATTTGTGATGGGCCAAGACAATGCAAAGCTTTCAAAGCGAAATGGTGAAGTATCGATTGCGTGGTATCGAGATAAAGGCTTCTTGCCTGAGGCTATCTGTAATTACCTAGCCCTACTAGGTTGGTCACCGGGGGATGATCGTGAGAATGTAACAATGAAGGAGCTCACTGAGCTTTTCGCTGTTGAGAAGGTTCACTCCTCACCTGCTCGCTTTGATATGAAAAAGCTAGAAGCAATCAATGGTGACAAGATCCGCGCCTTGACTATTGATGAATTCCTAGATTGGTCACTACCATTTTTGACTAAGGCCGGAGTTATTTCAGGAAGTGCGGATGAAATAGCACTTGTTAAGCAAGCTCTGCCATTAATCCAGGAGCGAATCATCATGCTCAGTGAAGTCCCAGCAATGCTGAGATTCCTTTTTGTTAAAAACTTTGCTGTTGAGGCAGATAGTGTTGCAAAGATTACTGATGATGCCTCAAAGCAGGTATTACAGCGCTCACTTAAAGAGTTAGAACCGTTAGCAACCTGGACACATGAGAGTATTGAGGCTGCACTGCGTTCATCTTTGATTCAAGAGTTGGGATTGAAACCACGTATTGCATTTGGTGCAGTACGCATTGCAACAACAGGGAGCACGATTTCACCACCGTTATTTGAATCTATGGAATTACTTGGCAAAGAGGCTTCATTGGCCCGTATTCGCGCGGGGTTAGATCTCTAAATCCTTTGGTATTCTTTGCTCCTGCTGTTTTTGGGGTATGGGGTAATTGGCAGCCCTGCTGATTCTGGTTCAGTAAGTCTAGGTTCGAGTCCTGGTACCCCAGCGATGTAAAGATTTATTTGCAAACACTAGGGCCCCGTCGTCTAGCGGCCTAGGACTCTGGCTTCTCAAGCCAGCTACGCGGGTTCGAATCCCGTCGGGGCTACGTATGGTTAATTTTGCGCATGTCCTTCCAGCCTTTGTGCTGACCGCTCTTTTACTGGCAATCGTTCCAGGCCAAACCGTTGCCATGATTTTGCGGCAAGCAATCATTGGTGGCACTAAAACTGCATACACAACTCTGCTTGGCACAAGTACCGCATTAATTTTCTGGGGGGCTGCATCTGCAATTGGTTTATCTCAAATCTTTGCCCATTCCCACACAGCGTATACGGTACTTAAATACACAGGAGTTGGATTTTTAACTTTTCTTTCTCTGCAAACTCTTTGGACATTGCGCCATGAATTCGGGAAATTTGACTATGAAGGATCAGCAAAGACTGGTTTAGGTCCAGCATTTCGGTTGGGACTTTTAACTAATCTGACAAATGTTAAAGCAGCAGTGTTTGCCGTGGCATTTATCCCGCAATTTGTGCCTCAAGATTTCACTTTAGGATGGGGAATTTTTCTACTTTCTATTGTGCAAGCCATCACATCTGCATCATGGTATTCATTTCTCATTTCAATAATCGGGAGGGCTACCACTATTTTGGCTAGACCAAAGGTGCGCAGAGGCTTAACTGCATTTTCAGCGTTTGGGATTCTATTTCTAGCAGCAACACTCTTGCTTACTTCACCGCGCTAATACAATAGAATGTATGCATGCGAGTAATTAATACTGAGCAACTTAAAAGCATTCTCGCCGCACTCCCGAGTAATCCTCGAATTATCGCATCAGGTAATTTCTCATCACCTCGGACCCTTCTAAAGGTTGCCGATGTAGTTATTCCAGAGTTTAAACTCCATATGCTCAATGCACACGGAACAGGAATTCCTGATCGCGAAGGAGTTACTTATGAAACAGCATTTGTTGGTCCTGCGATGCGAAATCATCCAAGACTTGAATACATACCGTGCCGCTTATCATTGTTACCGGTATTAATCCGCAATTTTTATCGTCCAGATGTTGTGCTTTTGCATACTTCGCAACCGCGTTTTGACACCGTAAGCCTAGGTACTGAGGTAAACATCTTGCCTCGGGCTATTGAAACGGCACGTGCACATGGTGGACTAGTAATAGCCCAAGCCAATAAGCAGATGCCTTACACCTATGGTGATGCGCAGATTTATGAGAGTGAAATAGATTATTTAGTGGAAGTAGATGAGCCTCTACAAGAAAAACCTCTCACGCCCGTCACTGATATCCAAGCAGAAATCGGCAACCGGATTGCTAGTTTGATTTCAGATAATTCGACATTGCAGTTAGGCATTGGGGGAGTACCTGATGCTGTCCTGATGGCATTGAAAGATCGCAAAGGGCTGCGCATTTGGACTGAGATGTTCTCTGACGGAGTTCTAGAACTTTCAAAAGCAGGTTGTCTTGATGATGAGATTCTAATAACAGCATCATTCATTTTTGGTAGTCAAGAGCTCTATGAGTGGTTGAACTTGAATAAGAAAGTGCGCATGCTGCGGACTGAGAGAACTAATGATCCTTCACAAATTGCACGTCAGGCACAGATGACATCGATAAACAGTGCTCTAGAAGTAGATCTTTTCGATCAAGCAAATGCCAGCCACGTGAGGGGAAAAATCTATAGTGGTTTTGGTGGCTCAACAGATTTCATAGTGGGTGCCCTGCATAGCCGTGGTGGTCAATCTTTTGTTGCACTACCTTCTTGGCATCCCAAGGCTAATCTTTCAACAATTGTCCCTAGGCTTCAAAGCAATATCACGCATTTTCAACACTCTTACGTGGTCACCGAACAAGGAGTTGCTGCTTGCTTTGGTCACTCACAAAATGATCAAGCCATAAATATTATTCACAATGCTGCTCACCCAAGTGTGAGAGAAGAGTTAATTTCCAAAGCTGGGGAATTCGGACTGCTTTAACCGGCCAGTTCCATCGGCCAAGAATCAGTAGGTGAATCACTTAAAGGTAGATTCTTGCCATCTTTAGTTATGACTTTTACATAGGTAAGTGTGGGCTTTCCATTAATTATCTTGGATTTGCTCAACTCAATGGTGACATTGGCATAATGTTGCTTACCCTCAACGCAGCTCGGTGAACAATCATTAATTTGATAGGTGCCTTCGCCTGTTGCGCCGTCAGTATTCCAAGAATTCCACTTAATTGCACCGATTCCAACACCAGCATCTGCGCAGAATTTGATGATTGTTGTGGGCTTATAGTCTTGAATCCCGCAATTTGTTACATACACCTGAGATGTGACGGCGCGATGTATGAATGTGTAACCTCCATAACTAAGTCCAACTACTGTTGCAAGCAGGACGATCCAGCCTTTTGAGGATCGATAGTGTCGAAAATTCTTCATGATTAGGATTTACTAGCCCAGCGCAGTAATGGCTCGGCATCATGAGGCATGTGATGTGCAATCCAGAGCGCTCCATCTAAATTATCACCACGTGCACTTACGAACTTGGCTTCAGTAAGTGAATGAGAAATATTGCTCTGTATGGCGCTCACGTACGCAGAATTCTTAGATGGACCACCTTGAATTGCAATCTCTGGCGAATCCTCTAGAGATCCACCAGCACCTAACCATGTTGCAATAACCGTCTGGGCTAATAACGCTGCTCCTTCGTTGCGAATTGCAATTGCAGTGGGGCTTCCAGCATCTGCTGCGGCAAGAAGAACCTGTGCTGATTTGATTGCAAGAGTAGAAGCATCGGATGCATTCTTCACCTTAAGTGCATCAAATGCAGCGACTTGCTCCTTAAATGCATTGAGTAAAACTTGATCATTCCCACGGCCTTGGCGAACTCCTAATGCTCTCGTAAGTCCCAATTTTCCCAGCCAAAAACCGCCACCTTCATCACCAAAGGTGCTGCCTAGTCCATCGCGATGTGCAAAGTGCGAATTCTTTCCACCTACACTCACAACGCCGCCACCAATTGAGAGCACTACGCCGTTACTGCCACCAAGAGCACCAACAAATCCAGCTAAGCCATCGTCAATTAGCGCAACTTTTGTTGTTCCAAAGAACTCATTACATAGCCTAAGAAAGGGTTGTGGATCACTAACGTCACCATTAAAGCCTGTGCAGGCAAGAGCTGCGATATCTAGATGAGTTTTAGGCAGTTGTTGAAATATCGCCCGAAGAGAATCAATAACTGACTCACCGTTGAGTTTGCCTCGATTTGAATCAATCTGCTTACCATCAATTCGCACTCTGGAGCCAGACTGGCCTAAATCGACTATGAGTGTCATGGATTCAATAATAGTGGAAGAGGTATGGGAAGATAACCCTATGAAGCAACTAGGCGCGATTATGTCATCGGAGATTGCGCAGACTCCACAAGTCTTTTCAGCAATTCTGAATAATCCCAACGCTTTCAATTCAGTTAAAGATGTACTGACTGAGCAAAAGATTCAATCTGTTTTAATCCTAGCTAGAGGAACTTCTGATAATGCAGCACATTATTTGAAGTACTTAATTGAGACTCAGATTGGCTTACCTGTTGGTTTAACTTCACCTTCCTCCGTCACTGTCTATAAATCAGAACTCAAATATAAGAACACTCTTGTCATTGCTATTAGCCAGAGTGGGCAATCTCCTGATCTAGTTCATTTTGCAACTGCTGCGCGTGAAGCTAGCGCCTACATCATTTCCATGACTAACGATGACTCATCACCACTTGCCAAGATCGCGCACAATCATTTTTCTCTAATGGCCGGTCCAGAGCTTGCCGTGGCAGCAACTAAGTCTTATAACGCGCAGCTTCTCGTTTCCTACCTCCTTGTATGTGCTTGGACTAGCAAAGAAGTACATGGAGTAAAGATTGTTGAAGAGGCAAAACGCATTGCATCTGACTCTGATCTTGTGGCAAAGGCAGTTGTGAATACAACTCGAGCCCATGAAATTGTGATTTTAGGTCGCGGCTTTGCCTATCCCAATGCCCGGGAAGCAGCGCTGAAGATTCAAGAGACTTGCAAAATCTCAGTTCAAGGTCTTTCAACTGCTGATTATCTCCATGGTCCAATTTCAGCGCTTACGGCTGATACTCAAGTTTTTATCGTTGCCCCAAAACATATGCCTGCCGAATCAATCGTTGAAGCAACAACAAAGATTCGAAAGACTTCTCCACGCATTTTCTGGATTGGAAATGGCGGAACCCCAACTGGAAGTGACATTATTTTGGCTGGTTCGAACTGTGATGATGAAATTACCTCAACGCTAGTTGATGCCATGGTTTTGCAACGCTTTGCTTTGGAATTTGCTGTTGCTTCTGGCTTTGATCCAGATGCACCAGAAGGTTTATCTAAGGTGACCCTTACTCACTAATTAAAGTAATGCTGCTGTTGCTTGAGTTATAGCTCAGTAAATCTGCACGCATACCAACTGCAATCTCGCCGCGATCTTTAAACCCTAATCGCTTGGCAGCCCGTGTGGATGTCGCAGCTACTGCTTCTTTGACTGATAAACCTAGAGAATTAACAGCATTAATGAAGACTGTATCCATGGTTAACGTGCTTCCGGCAAGAGCGCCATTGCTTTCGAGTCTGGCCACACCTTCTTTAACAACTACAGGTAGTTTTCCAATTGAGTATGTGCCATCGATAGAACCAGCCGCTGCCATTGCATCAGTTATAAATATGATGCGTGAACCAAGGGCTGTGTAGATTTCACGGGCTGTGGCAATTGGGATGTGATGACCATCAATAATGAGCTCCACCGATAATCTCTCATCAGCAACAACAAATGAAGCAAATGAGCCTTCGGTTAAGGATTTATCCATTCCATTCATAAAGTGTGTAACAACACTGGCACCGGCATTTGTGCCTGCGGCAGCATCAATAAATCCACCATCGCTATGACCAATTGCAACAGTTATTCCGGAAGCAGATAGATATTTAATTGCCTCAATAGCACCTGGTAGCTCCGGAGCAATGGTGATCATCTTTATTGCACCATCAGCCAACTCAAGTAGCTCTTTTATTTCTGCTAGATCAGGAGTTACTAGTACTTTAGGATCATGAGCCCCGCATCTAGCGTGTGAAAGATAGGGACCCTCTAGGTGAATGCCAACAATCTGTCCGCTCTTATACAGTGGTTTGAGGCGCACAATCTGCTCTTTAAGAGTTTGAATTGGTTCACTCACTAATGATGCCAATAGTGATGTTGTGCCATGTCCCCGGTGAGTTTGGATAACAGAGTGAATTTCACCAACGGAAAGAGCGGAGAAGTATTTTCCACCACCACCATGGCAGTGGATGTCAATAAAGCCAGGGATTAATGTTCCGTCAATGATCTGATCAGGGGATGAGTGCATACCCTGATTAACCGAGCGAATCAGATTGTCAGATACTTCAACCCACGTATCGCCAACTAGGGCTCCAGCAACTACTGCCGAATGGGCTTGAATAATCACGATCTAACCGACTAGATCGCGGTTGCGCTTAATTTCACGATCATGTTTACACGGCATATCTAAATGCTTGTCATAACATGGATCACAGAGCAATACGAGTTGATGGCACTGTGGCTTTTGGCAGTTTCTAAACTCCTTTGTTGCACCACCACAGTGGGCGCATGTGCCAATCAACTTAGTGTGGTCGCTGAAATCAATAGTGAGACGATCATCAAAAGTGTAGAGAGAACCTTCCCAGAGACCATCATCACCAAAAGCATTCCCATAGCGAACGATTCCGCCCTTAATTTGATAGACCTCTTTAAATCCACGGTTTTTCATCACCACTGAAAGAATTTCACAGCGGATTCCACCTGTGCAGTACGTAACGACTGGCTTTTCCTTCATGTGGTCGTACTTACCGCTTTCAATCTCTTTCACAAAATCATGAGATGTGGTCACATCTGGCACGATGGCATCTTTAAACTTTCCCACCTTGGCTTCGAAAGCATTACGGCCATCAAAGAAAACTACCTCATCCCCGCGCTCTTCAACTAGTTTATTGACTTCTTCAGGACGCAGATGTACTCCACCACCAATGACACCATTTTCATCGACTTTGATCTCACCAGGATTACCAAAGGCGACCAGCTCATCTTTGACTTTTATCTTGAGCCTTGGAAAATCACTGCCCGTACCTTCAGACCATTTGAAATCAATCTTCTTAAAGCCTGGATATTGTCGGGTGGCTTTGATGTATTTCTTTACATCATTCATATGTCCACCAAGAGTGCCATTAATTCCATGGGGAGAAATAAGAATGCGCCCCTTGATATTGAGGGATTCACACAAAGTTTTCTGCCACAGCTTTACTGCCTCTGGATCGGCGATAGGTGCAAAGCCGTAGTAGAGAATGACTTTATTAAAATTCATGCAACTACGCCCTTTCTGCTAAAAGTAAATCAACTAATTGGTGTGGCTCAAAAGATTGGGGCCACAGTGGGTTTTTTCGACCAACACCATGGGCGACAACAAATGAGGCACGTTCTTTAGCACTATCTCCGCCATGTCCGCCTTCATCAATATGGCCATGATCTGTCGTCACAACAATTAACCATGGTTCTTCTTGACTAGCTCGGGCCTGTACTGCTTGAAGTAAATTATCCAAGTAAGCATCAATTCGCGCAATTGCGCCCCTATATTCATCGCCAATTGAGCCAAAAGCATGACCAGCTTCATCAACACCACAAAAGTAAACAAAGGAAACATCAGGTCCATGGTGGGAAATCGCATACTGAGCTGCTGCAGCAATCTCAGCATCTACGTGGGTATATCCATATGTTTCACCATCTCTAACTAATACACGATGGCGCAGAGCTTTTGCTTGTTCACGTCGTTCGTGAATTATCGGTCCATGACCTATGGGATCAACCAATGGTGGCCACCCTGCTGCAGCAAATGTTGTCGTGCTTTGATCTTGATAATAGGCACGAGATAAAAGATCTGGATGGTGAAGAAGTTTGTGCCCAGTGAAAGAGTTATCAAATACTCCATGCTGTGAGTGTTTTGCGCCAGTGAGAATCGTTGACCAACTAGGCCCAGACCAGGTTGGAGGCTCAATTGTTATTGGTGTGAAAAATCCTTTTTCTTTTAACGCCACCAATGTGGGAGCGTTTTCAAGGCCGGTATCTAAATTCAGTCCATCAATACCAATGAGAAGGATTTTACTTTTCATTTAAACAATTGCAGATGAAATTGACTTGGTATGAGCTGGGGATGAACCACAGCAAGAGCCAACAATATTGACGCCAAGATCCTTCATCTCCTTGGCATACCGTGCCATTTCTTCTGGCGTGCCATCATAAATAAAGACATCACCTTGAAGTTTTGGAAGTCCGGCATTTGATTGTGTAATAACAAAAACACCATCAGGGCGGGCTTCTACTAACTCCTTAGCTATTTGTGACATTTCATCGGTTCCACGGCCGCAGTTAGCTCCAACGATACGCACGCCTAGCGCAGCTAAATGTTTGATAGCCATTGCTGGCTTTACGCCCATCATTGTTCGAAGATTTGTATCAAAACTCATCGTCACAATTATTGGCATGCCAGGTGCAACTTCCTGGGCTGCAGAAACTGCTGCTTCAACTTCGCTAAGATCTGACATAGTTTCTATAAGAATTGCATCCACGCCACCTGCAACTAGTGCGCTGATTTGTGCTGCAAATAAAGCCTTACCTGATTCAAGTGTAAGAGTTCCCATAGGCTCCATTAATTCACCCGATGGCCCGATATCTCCCATAACAAAACACCCAGGATGGCGATCAGCAACCTTGCGTGCAATTGCCGCTCCTGCTTTATTGAGCTCAGCGAGTCGATCTTCAAGTCCGTGCATGGCAAGACGGCCAGCAGTTCCACCAAATGTATTAGTAGTAATGAAATTAGCACCAGCTGCAGCATAGGCTTCCAAAACAGATTCGATTACCTCTGGCTTTTCAACATTCCATAGTTCGGGGGCACCGCCATCAGTAAGGCCACGCTCTTGTAACATAGTTCCCATCGCTCCATCAGAAACCAGGGTTGCCTTTTCTAACGCATCATAAATCGCAGACATTATTTCTCTCCTAAGGAATCTAATAGCGCAGAGATTTTCTCTTCACTGAATTCTTTTTCAAGGCCTTCAACTATTCGTGCAGCAACACCGTCAGGTGTTCCATCTGTTGCAACCCAAGGATCTCTATTCCAGCCCGCGGTATATGCATCTGCATCAATCTCACCTAGGCGCATCGCTGCCTCATCGATAGCTTCTTGGAAACGAGAAGCCAACATGATTTTGATTGTTGTTTCTCCAGAGCGGGCAACAACCATGGATGGAATTTCTCGCCAGCGCATGATTTGGTATTCACTCATGTGGCAATTCTATACTCTGACTTCCTAGGCTTTACCTCGTATGTGCAGTAACCTTGAACGCATGATTGATCTCAATTCAGTTGATTTATGGCAGCAAGCCGGGGTAGTTATCGATGCAGTCATCGCCGCGGTGCTTGGCTCACTTATTGGTTGGGAGCGCGATCGAGCTGGTAAATCTGCAGGGCCCAGAACTATGGCCCTGGTGTGTGCATCAGCAGCTGTCATTGTGGCAATAGGAGCTGTTATAGATATTGCAGCTCAATATGGTGACCCAACACGTGCTATGCATGCAGTAATAACAGGTATCGGCTTCCTGGGGGCTGGACTTATTTTTACAAATACTCGCGCCGGATCATCGGGAATTGGCGGAGTCACTACTGCTGCAACTGTGTTTGCAACAGCAGCAGTGGGTGTTGCAGTTGGACTTGGATTTCAAATGGCAGGTGCGGGTTTGACTCTCATTATCTTAATTATTTTGCGATCAACTCAGGTGATTGAGAAAACAACAAACCGCCACGATTAGCGCTTATTAATCTTTAAGACCACATTTCGATCCGTAGCTCTACCTAACCACCAATCAATTCCATGCTTTGCACCAAGTTCAGGACGCTTCTGCCACACATTTGCGCTAATTGTTCGAGAGAGTGCAGCAATTTCTAGGGGAGTAATGGCAGCGCCATAGTCAATTCCAGCAGCATGGTCAATAACAGTTAAACCCAAGTAATAATCTCCAGATTCATCGGTGACTATTTCAACTGTGCGAGATTGTTGTGGCCAATCAGCATGAGATGCAGTTTCTATCTGCCAGAAACCATTAACTTCTTCCACATCGCCAATCCACTCAACATGGTGTCGGTGTTCATGCCCGGCAAGCCAGGCAATGACTTTTGGATATTTCAGTAACATGTGGCGAATTTCATCTACACAAACACGGCGTCCAGTTGGTGCAAAGTCATTAAACATTTTGCTCAAAGGGTGATGAGAGGCTAAAACAACGGGTATACCAGATTCAGCTACTTCTTTTTCCAGCCATTGGAACTGCTCTTCGTCGATTGAGCCTTGCCAACCACCGTATTGATTAACACTATCTATCACAATTAATTTCACGGCTTGAATATAGGTTGAGTAATACATCGTCTTAGTGCGGGCATTTTCTTCGGTAAATCCATGACCACGTGGTAACCCTGGAGAATCAAGGTGTAGTTGTGCATATTCGCCCCGCTCTATTGCTCGTCGCTGCACATCTGCAGCGACTTCAATAAATGGGGCATCATCTGCGGGAGGATATCCAGCTGGGCCAACTTCCCTAAACTGCATTAATACCTCAAAGAGATTTGTCGTTGATGGCAAACCTATATACCGCTTACCGCCGACCATTTCCTTATTGACAGCATCCGTTGGTGCAACGGTTCCTTGCAAAAGTCCATCGTGATTTCCGTGAACGGCAAACCAAGGAAAATTTAATCCCGTTGCCTTAAATGGTGCGCGACAAGTGTTTAAAAGATTAGCAACAATGGGGAATCCATATTTTGCCCGGGGAAGATCATCTTCTTTGCCCACCGGTGTTCCATGTGGGTGCCAATACCGAACGTCATAGTGTTGGGCCTCATCATCAATTACACCTTCGTAATGAGAAAAATCTCCTGAATCAGGACGTATCTCTAAACCATCTAGAAGTGCCAAGTACCAGTCGACTTCGTTTTTTTGTGCATTATCTGTTGTATCACCGGTAATAATTGCGCCTGCAATTTCATGTCCTGAAAGTGGTCCCTTTGTAATTGAGTTGAGGGACTGCACCATAGATTCAACAACATGGGGAGAGAGCATGGAATGTGCACGGTATGTGCCAATGGTTCCAACTTGTTCACGAATGGGGCTATCCGGATCGGCATTGCGATCTAAATATTCAGGGCGAGTGGGTGATTGCGCATCACAGACATGAAGGTCGGAAAGATGGTGAAGCAATAAAACAGGAGTGCTAGTGCTGGGAAATGCATGCCCACAATGTGCCTCTGATGGCACCTTGACAAGGTTGCGCCAGCCCAACTCGTTTGCTTCACCACGCGCAAATGCCATAGTCAGTATCCTAGCCAAATGAAATCCAAAGCCGGAAGCATCATCGTCTTAAGTGGCGGCACCAGCTCTCGCTTTGGGGCAGATAAATCCCAAGCGATTTTGGGTCACCAGGTGTTGATTCATCACATTCTTACAAGCATTCCTCAAGAATTTGAAATTATCATCGTGGGAGCAGATCCATTATTTGATGGTGCTTCTTATCGTTGTGTCCAAGAAAATCCAGTTGGTGGTGGCCCAGTAGCGGGCATCGCTGCTGCTTTGGAATTCTGCGAGAGTGAGATTGTTGGTGTTCTAGCCACCGATATGCCATTTGCAGGTGCTCATATGATTCATTTGTTAAGTGCAATGACATCACACGATGATGCGATTATGTATGTTGATTCACAGGGTTACAAACAACCACTAGCTGGGCTCTATCGCCGCGAATCTTTAGAAAACGCTCTATCCGCAATTGGAGACCCTCATGGAGCCTCTATGCGCACTTTAATTGCACACCTAACTATCCATGAAATACATATGAGCCCAGAGATTGAAAAGGCCATGATTGATGTTGATACGCCACATGACCTTGTCGTTGCTATGGAATATCTGGCAAAGAAATGAGCGCACTTATTGAAGGAAGTTGGGATGGGGCTCGTGCGATAGCACAATCTACTTTCAAAGCGTTGAAATCAGAATCCTTGCCCGTTGCACAATGTGTAAACAGAACTGTGGCCGTGGATGCTAAGTCTTTAGTTGATCTTCCAACCTATGCAACCTCTGCAATGGATGGATATGCAGTCAGTGGACCTGGTCCATGGACAATTATTGGTGAAGTAAAAGCAGGATTACCGATGAAAGGTCCACTTGCATCATGTCAAGCTGTTGGTATTGCAACTGGTGCAGTTATTCCCAAAGGAACGTTTGGAATCATTCGTTGGGAATCAGCACAAGTAGAAGGAAGAGAGTTGAAGGGCGAAGTGGTAAAAGATCAAGATATTCGACCACCGGCTCATGAATGCAAGGCAGGAGATGTCATTGTCAGTAAAGGAAGCGTATTAAACCCAGCGATGATTGGATTACTTGCAGCCGCAGGATTTGATGAAGTAGATGTTGTTACACAACCGAAAGTCGCACTTGTTTTGCTCGGTGATGAAATTCAACATACAGGCATACCACGCGATGGATTAGTGCGAGATGCCTTAGGTCCTCAATTGCCCGGTTGGTTACATGCCATGGGAGCCCAAATAATTAGTACTCAATACATCTCAGATCAATTAGATCTAGTTGTCGCTGCCCTAAAAGATGCTTGTGACAAGGCAGACATTGTCATTACAACAGGTGGCACAGCACAAGGACCACGCGATTATCTACACGGTGCACTCGATGCAATCGGTGCAGAGATTTTGGTAGACACCGTCAAAGTTCGGCCAGGACATCCGATGTTGTTAGCACGCAAAGGTGACGTGGCAATTCTTGGTCTGCCTGGTAATCCGCAATCTGCAATCGTTGCACTTGCATCCCTTGGCCAACCAGTCATTGCATCAAAGCTCGGTCAGACTCATAAGAAGCTCGCAAAAGCCGTAACAGCTAGTGAATTAACCGCACCGCAAGATTTCACTCGTTTGATCATTGGCAACCTCATTGACGGCCAATTTCATGTTGCACCGTATCTAGGCTCTGCAATGCTGCGTGGATTAGCGCATTCAGATGGCTTTGCCATAGTTACCAAAGCTGTGACTGGTGTTGGCGAGCAGGTGCGCTGGTTAGACTTACCGGCATGAGCGATGGATTAACCCACCTCAATAGTTCAGGTGAAGCCAACATGGTGGATGTAACTGGGCGCGATGTTACTGTGCGCCAGGCCATTGCATCAGGGCGAGTGAACTTATCGAGTGAAGTTGTTGCACTTCTTCGTGATGGCACAACACCCAAAGGTGATGTTTTATCTACTGCTCGCATCGCTGGAATCATGGCAGCCAAGAAGACAAGTGAGCTCATTCCCCTCTGTCATCCCATTGCTTTAAATAAGATTTCAATAGATTTAGCTATTACAGAACTTGGTGTAGAAATCACATCCCATGTCATTACTTCAGATCGCACTGGCGTTGAGATGGAGGCGCTAACTGCCGTGAGCGTTGCAGGCTTAACGATTATTGACATGATTAAAGCGCTAGATCCAGCTGCAGAAATTAGCGCTATTCACATTGATTCAAAATCTGGTGGAAAGAATGGCGATTGGAAGCGCACGTGAGTATGCGCACCGCGGTAGTTATAACTGCAAGTAATCGTGCATCTCGTGGTGAGTATGCAGATTTAAGTGGGGCATCACTTGCACAAGGACTCACTGATCTAGGTTATGCAGTATCAGGTCCGCATCTCGTTGCAGACTCAATCGATCTAATCTCAGAGCAACTTACTTTGGCTATAGCTAATAAAACACGTCTTATCGTCACAACAGGTGGCACAGGTGTTTCACCTAACGATGTAACACCGGAAGCAACTGCTCCATTTATGGAAAAACTCATCCCAGGTTTTTCAGAGGCTTTGCGTGCTTATTCACGAGAAAAAGTTCCAACCTCTGATTTAACAAGAGGTTTAGTGGGAACACATGGCACATCAATAATTATTAATCTGCCAGGCTCCCAGGGTGCAATCAAAGATGGCCTAGTAATCATTGAACGTTTAGCCGGACACATTCTTGATCAACTCGATGGCAAGGATCACTAATGCCCGAGCTTGTCTATGCAGTTGTCACTGATACACCTATTCAGATTCAAGAACTATCCAAACTCGTTGCCAATCCACACAGCGGTGCTGTTATCACGTTTTGCGGAGACGTTCGAAATCATGATGGTGGCAAAGAAGTTGCCTCACTTCTTTATGAGATTCATCCAAGCGCTCCAGAGCAGATAAAGCTGATAACACTCTCAGTCATAGGTAGATGTGAGATTGAAAAAGTAGCTCTGGCTCATCGCTTTGGCCAGATTCCTATCGGTGAAACTGCATTTGCTGTGGCAGTTTCTGCTGCCCATCGCCAAGCTGCCTTTGATGCCTGTGCTGCGATTGTGAATGCGGTTAAAGAAAAATTGCCTATCTGGAAACATCAAAAGTTCACCGATGGCAGCGATGAGTGGGTGAATTGCGCATGAGCAAACTCATTGATACCTATGGCCGTCAACACCGCAATCTTCGCGTTTCACTGACTGATCGTTGTTCACTGCGCTGCACCTACTGCATGCCCAATGATTTTGCGGCATGGATTCCTCATGATGATTTACTGACAACTAATGAACTTCTCACAGTAATTGAAGTAGCAGTTGAACAAGGAATTAATGAGGTTCGCCTAACTGGTGGTGAGCCTTTGCTTCGACCAGATATTGTTGAAATCGTTGATCGCATAGCAGGTCTTGCTAATGCGCCTCGATTGACTTTGACTACTAACGGTCTGAAGTTAAAGGAGTTAGCACAACCATTAGCAAAAGCTGGGTTAAATCGGATTAATGTCAGCCTAGATACTTTAAGCCGCGAGCGATTTAAGAAACTGACCTACAGAGATCGCTTTGATGATGTTATTGAAGGATTAGCTGCCGCTAAAGCTGCTGGGCTCTTTCCTATTAAAGTAAATACGGTTTTGCTTCAAGGGATAAATGATGATGAAGCACCAGCGCTGTTGGAATGGGCGCTTAAGAATGAATACGCATTACGCTTTATTGAGCAGATGCCCCTAGATGCCGGTGGAATTTGGGATAGAGCAACGATGGTGAGCGCAGATCAGATTTATGCAGACTTATCAATTCATTATGAATTAACTCCTATTGATGGCCGAGGATCATCTCCTGCTGAAGAGTTCTCTATCAATGGAACACAAGCAACCGTTGGCATTATCGGTAGCGTGACACGACCATTTTGTGGGGCATGTGATCGCTTACGTTTAACGTCAGATGGCCAGCTGCGCTCATGTTTATTTTCAAATGAGGAAGTAGATGTGAGAAAAGTACTGCGGGATGAGAACAAGGATGACGCAGCAAAGCGATTGGAAATAGCGGCCCGCTTCCAGAAAACCGTCATTAATAAGCTGCCTGGTCACGGGATTAATGACCCCTCTTTTATTGCACCAGCCAGACCGATGTCTGCAATAGGTGGTTAGCCACCAGCAAAACGTGGCAGGACATCAATAAAGCTGCCAGCATGAATATCTATATCCATATCGTTGACTGCTACTGAATCAACTAGAAATGAGCACTGCTCAATGACATGAGCTAGTTGGGTGTTATCTGCACTTACTGTGGCCAGAATCTGCGTGAGCGAGGCTGGTTCAACGCGCTGAATGCTTACTCCCGCCGCGGCTCGCGCAGCTGCAAAGTAGCGAATCTCTATATCCATAGCCATAGTCGCATTGTATGGTTACCCAATGCTCGAGTACATCATTATTTTCCTCGTCGGCATTCTTGTCGGCGGAATTAATGGAATGGCTGGGGGAGCATCAGTTATCTCTTACCCAGTCTTACTTGCAACAGGAATGTCGCCCGTCAGTGCGGCAATTTCAAATGCCTTAGGTGTCACGCCAGCAAACTTCTTTGCCCTCATTGCCGTGCGTGATCAGATGCGTGCTTACTTTCAGGAATACAAACTCCTTATCTACATTTCAATCATCGGTTCAAGTACCGGGGCAATTATGTTGCTCACCGTGCCACCTGGTGTATTTGAGAAAATGGTTCCTTTTCTACTCCTTTTCGCGAGTCTGTCATTTTTAATCAAACCAAAGCCTGATCGTGGGGCTCGTCACGAACTCGTTGAAAAAATAGGCATTGCGGGAAGCGGGTTGTACTGCGGCTACTTCGGTCCGGGCCAAGGTGTGATGGTGATTGCTGTCCTAGCTCGCGACATCAGGCGCGACCCTAAGACTCTCAATACTGCGAAGAATTTAATCGTTGGCTGGACATCCTTGATCTCCAACATCATCTATATCTTCAGCGGCAAAGCCCATTGGGGGGTGGTCATCGCTCTACTTATTGGCGCCAGCATCGGGGGAACCTATGGCGGACGATATGCCGCAAAGATGCCTGCCTTTGTCTACAGGGCGCTCATCCTCACCGTGGGCTTTGGAGCCTCAGCCTGGCTCATTACCAAGTACTACTAAGCCTGAAACCACCCCTCGCGCCTCTTTTCATTGGTATATCACTGATATATCATCGCCGATGTGAGCCAAGCTATCCATATTCTCTCTAGGCAGAGCTCCTCGCTATCGGAGGCGGCCTATAGCCGTATTCGCTCCATGATTATTACGTTAGAACTAGAACCAGGATCACTCATTAGCGAGAGTGCATTGATGAGCAGCTTAAAGATGGGTCGCACACCCATCCGTGAAGCTCTGCGCTCGCTAGCAAATGAAAAACTCGTTGAGGTGTATCCACGTCGTGGCATGTTTGTCTCCCGCGTTGATGTTGCCAATCTTTCACAACTCTCTGAAACACGAGCTGTACTTGAGATAAAGGCGGCAGAACTTGCTGCCACACGATCAACTGCTGCTGACCAAGAGATTACAAAGGCATTGATTAAGGAAATAAAGGCAATCAAAGGCGATTTGGATATGCCAACATTGATCGGGTTAGACCAGCGAATTCACCATCACATCTATCAATGCACGCACAATGAATTTCTGGCAGCAGCCCTCGATAACTACTACGCCCACGCTCTTCGCATCTGGTTCTTAGCCCTTGATCGAGTGGAGCATTTAGCTGATGCAATTATTGAACATCGAGCTTTATTAGAAGCAATTGCAAGTAATGATTCAAAAGCAGCATCAAAGGCAATGAAAGAGCATGTTGAAGGTTTTGAATCAGAAATCCGTAAGTCTTTATAACTACCACCCACAGAAAAAGGAAATGAAGCTATGAGTAAGTTACCTGCAAAGGCAAAGTGCGTTGTTATCGGCGCTGGAATCGTCGGCAACGGAATGGTCTATCACCTTGCAAAACTGGGTTGGAAAGACATAGTCCAGATTGATAAGGGACCTCTTCCTAACCCTGGTGGATCAACTGGTCACGCATCTAACTTCATCTTCCCAGTGGATCACTCAAAAGAGATGAGCGCAATTACTGCTGAAAGTATGCGCCAATACAAAGAGTTTGGAACTTTTACGCAAACTGGTGGAATTGAAGTTGCACGTTCAGAAGAGCGTATGCAAGAGCTGGCACGGCGTATTACATCTGCAAAGTCTTGGGGAATCGATGGTGGTCGAATCCTGACTCCTGCAGAAGTAAAGCAATTAGTGCCATACATCGATGAAAGCATCATTTTAGGCGGGTATTACCAGCCAACTGTGGGCGTCGTTGACTCACTTCGCACAGGAACAATCATGCGCGAGAAAGCACAAGAGATGGGCGCTGCTCAATCATTTGCCAACGTTGAAGTGCAAGACATTAAAGTTGAAAACGCAGTTGTAAAGGCAGTTGTTACCGATCAAGGAACAATTGAAGCCGAATACGTTGTTATTGCAACCGGTTGCTGGTCTCCCAAGCTTGCTGCAATGGCTGGAGCACACATTCCACTAACACCTGCAGTTCACCAGATGAAAGACATCGGACCTGTCCCATTCTTTAAAGACACCAAGGGTGATATTGAATGGCCAATCATCCGTGACATGGATGTGTTCATGTATGAGCGCCAACATGGAACTGGACTTGAAATTGGTTCGTATGCTCACCGTCCAATTCTCTACACACCAGATGACATTCCTTCGAATGCAACTGCAGCTCTATCTCCTACAGAGTTCGCATTTACTCAGGCAGATTTTGATATTCAAGATGAGCATGCTTACGAACTAATGCCATCTATTGTTGGAGATGAATCTGTTCGCGAGAAGTATGCATGTAACGGAATCCTTTCTTACACACCAGATGGAATGCCAATTCTTGGCGAAACTCCAGAAGTGAAGAATCTGTGGTCGGTAGCTGCAGTCTGGATCAAAGAAGGCCCAGGAACTGCAAAGTCTGTAGCTGAATGGATGGTTCTGGGAGATTCACATATTGATCTTCATGCATCAAACATTGCGCGCTTCCATGAGCACCACAAGGAAGAGAAGCACATTAAGTCTCGTGTGGCTGAATCCTTTAACAAGACTTATGGAATCGTTCACCCACTTGAGCAGTATGAATCAAATCGTAAAGTTCGCCTGTCTCCTTACTATGAGCGCGAAGCAGCCCTTGGCGCAGTCTTCTATGAGACTGCTGGATGGGAACGTCCGTTCTGGTATGAATCCAATAAGGATTTAGTTGCAAAGTTTGGCGACAAAGTAATGCCCCGTGCTGCTGAATGGGAATCACGGTGGTGGTCACCGATTATCAATGCAGAGCACTTACAAATGCGCGAGAGCGCAGGAATCGTTGATTTAACCGCCTTTGCATACTTTGATATCACTGGCCCATCAGCTTTGGCTGTTGTACAAAAGGCTGCCCTGCGCCAGATGGATGTTGCTATTGGCCGTGTTGTGTACACACCTGTACTTGGTCCAAATGGTGGATTTAAATCTGATTTAACAATCATGCGCCTAGATACCGATCACTTCCGCGTTGTTACTGGCGGTGCACACGGTATGGCAGATAAGAAGTGGTTTGCTGATCTATTGCCAGCCGATGGCTCTGCAAAAATCAAAGACATTACTTCTGACTACACAACTTTAGGTGTGTGGGGTCCAAATGCTAGAAAGATTGTTCAAGAAGTTACTTCAACCGATATGAGTCATGAAGCATTTAAGTTCAGCACATGTAAAGAAATCGATATCAAGGGAGTGAAAGTTCTTGCATCTCGTATTTCATACGTTGGCGATCTTGGTTGGGAGTTCTATGTTCCTATGGCTGATGGTCCAGCTCTGTGGGATGCGTTATGGGAGGCTGGAAAGAACCACGGATTAATTCCAGTTGGAATTGGTGTGTATGGAACTACTGGTCGTCTAGAGAAGTGCTACCGCGCATATGGACCAGAGCTTGAAACTGAATACACCGTAGTTGAAGCGGGAATGCAAACTCCTAAACTCAAAGAACAAGATTTTGTTGGCAAAGAGGCACACGTGAAGCACCGTGCGCAAAAACCAGTTGCAATGCTGTGCACACTCTTTGTTGATGACCACACATCATCTACTGGCGTCAAGCGCTACATGATGGGTAATGAACCAATCCTTACTTTGGATAAGAAGCCCATTACAGATGCACATGGCCGACGCTCCTATGTAACAAGTGCTGGTTCTGCTCCATCTCTTGGTAAGCACATCCTTATGTCTTACCTTCCAACCGAGTTAGCTGTTGCCGGAAACAAGTTCCTTGTTGAATATCTTGGTGAGCACTATCCATGTTCAATCGCTGAAGTTGGTGCTACATCAGTATTTGACCCATCAAATGAACGGATCCTTGCATAATGGATGTACTTGTCTGCCTCAAGCGTGTTCCATTAGCTGGTGGAACGCTGATTCTGACTCCAGATTCTCGCGATATCGAAACTAAGCATTTAGGTTTTGGTATCAGTCCCCATGAGGAAAATGCTGTAGAAGCTGGTGTTCAACTCGTTGAACAAATGGGTGGAACGTTGACTCTGCTTACTCTTGGACCAAGTGATGCTGAAGAACAACTGCGTTCACAGCTAGCTATTGGTGCAACTCGCGCCGTGTTGATTGAGACCGATGGACAAGAGTGGGATCCACAAGGAACTGCCGCAGCACTCGTTGATGCCATCAATGCTGAAGAGACCAAGTTTGACTTAATCATATTTGGCGCTGAATCTGCAGATAGTGCAGGGTATCAAATCCATATTCGTGTGGCCCATGCACTCAACCGTCCGATTATCACCAACGTTAAATCAATGAAAGTTGAAAATGGCGTTGCTGTGTGTGATCGAGTAGTTGCAGCTGGACGTGAGCATTATGAAGTTGCTCTTCCTGCAATTGTCACAGTGCGCGATGGTTTAAACATTCCACGCTATCCATCAGTGCCGGGTCGTATGCAAGCTCGCAAGAAGCCAGTTGATATGAAGAAGGCGCAGCCACGAGTTCCTAAATTGGAAAAAGTTAATTTAGCTCTTGCACCATCTAAGGCAAAAGGCGCTGAAGTGTTAGGTAATGGGGCAGATGCCGTTCCTGCACTAGTCGAAGTCCTCAAGAAGATTGGAGCTTTCTAATGATTCTTGTACTCGTAGATCACGATCGTGGTGAACTAGATCAACTCTCACTTCGTGCACTCACTGCAGCCCGCACGTTAGGCCAAGATGTAGAAGCAATTGTTATTGGTAAAGAAGGCGCAGCACTTGCTGGCATCGTTGGTGAGTACGGTGCAAAGGTTTTACACGTTGCATCCCATGCCAATATCACCGACTACACACCTATGGCTTCAGGGCGTGCACTCAAAGACTTAGTTGAAAAGCTCAAGCCTGCAGCGGTGTTAGCTGCTGGAAGTCCTCGCGGAAATGAGCAATTAGCGCATTTAGCTGCATTTCTAGATCTTCCAATGGCTGCTGAGTGCTCAGAGATTACTTTAGGTGCACCTCACCATGTGCTGCGTGCTCGATGGGCAGGAAATCTCATTGAATCTGCACATGTTCACGCAGATCTTTTAATTGCAACCGTACTAGCGTTTTCAACAGAGCCAGAATCTGTAAATGGCGGCGCTGCAACTGTTGCAGAGTTTGAGCCTGCACTAGAGCCACAAGATTATGCAGTAAAAGTATTGAGTCGTGATGCTGGTGAATCAAAGGGTGGCGTAACACTTGTTGATGCCAAAGTAATCGTTTCTGGTGGACGTGGTGTTGGTGGACCTGAAGGCTTTGGACAAATCGAAGAACTTGCCAATTTACTTGGTGGAACAGTTGGTTGTTCTCGCGTCGTAACAAGTTCAGGATGGCGTCCACACGCTGAGCAAGTGGGGCAGACAGGAACAAAGGTTGCACCAGATCTCTATATCGCAGCTGGTATCTCAGGTGCGATGCAGCACATCGCAGGTATGAAGAACAGCAAAACAATCGTTGTAATTAATACAGATCCAGAAGCTCCAATTCTCAGCTATGCAGATTACGCAATTATCGGTGACCTGCACCAAGTAATACCCGCGCTAACAAGCGCCATACGTCAAGCTAAGGGATAAAAAAATGTCAGATATCGAAATTGCACAAGCTGCAACGATGAAGCCAGTCACCGAAATTGGTGCCAGCATAGGAATCGATGCAGAGAACTTAGAGGCTTATGGAAAGTACAAGGCGAAGGTGAACCTTAAGTACTTGACCGCACTTCCAAAGCGCGATAGTTCAAAGTTGATTTTGGTAACTGCCATTAGCCCGACACCTGCAGGTGAAGGAAAGACAACGACAACTGTTGGTCTAGGTGATGCACTTCGCCATATTGGTAAAAACGCAATGATTGCTCTGCGTGAACCATCTCTAGGTCCAGTCTTTGGAATGAAGGGTGGAGCAGCAGGGGGCGGGTACGCCCAAGTTGTTCCTATGGAAGATATCAATCTGCACTTTACTGGGGACTTCAACGCTATAGCCCTTGCAAACAACTTACTTGCAGCCCTGATTGATAATCACATCCACCATGGCAATGAGTTAGCTATTGATATTCGCCGTGTCACTTGGAAGCGTGTTGTGGATATGAATGACCGCGCATTGCGCGAAATCATTCAATCTATCGGCGGAGTTGGAAATGGATATCCACGCAGTGATGGTTTCGACATCGTTGTTGCCTCTGAAATTATGGCTATCTTCTGCCTAGCAACCTCAATAGAGGATTTGAAAGAGAAAATCGGCAAGATTGTTGTTGGCTACAAGCGCGATAAGACTCCGGTTCTAGCCTCTGAGCTCAATGCACAAGGTGCAATGACAGTGATCTTAAAGGATGCTTTCCAGCCGAACTTGGTGCAAACATTAGAAAATACTCCAGCCTTTATTCATGGTGGACCATTTGCCAACATCGCACATGGCTGTAACTCAGTTGTTGCTACAACATCAGCGATGAAGCTAGCCGACTATGTTGTAACAGAGGCTGGTTTTGGCGCAGACCTTGGTGCTGAGAAGTTTATTGACATTAAGTGCCGAAAATCAGGTTTACGTCCTTCTGCTTGCGTATTGGTTGCCACGATTCGTGCAATCAAATACCACGGTGGGGCAGATCTCAAGACAATTACAGAGGAGAATTTGCCAGCTCTTGAAGCAGGCCTTGTCAACCTTGAGCGTCACATCAATAACATCACTCAGGTCTATAATCTGCCATTAGTTGTTTCAATCAACAACTTCACTAGTGATACGAAGGCTGAAGTTGACCTTCTACGCTCTCGTGTTGAAAAGCTAGGCGTGAAGATTGTTCTTGCAACTCACTGGGCCGATGGCGGCAAAGGTGCTGCTGATTTAGCACATGCTGTTGTTGAACTTTGTGAAAAGCCAAACACAATGAGTTTTGTCTATGACGATAGTGATCCTTTATGGGAGAAAATCACTAAAGTCGCCACGAAGATATATGGTGCGAAGGAAGTAACTGCCGACGCCAAGGTGCGCCTCAAACTCAAAGAGCTTGAAGCATCAGGATATGGAAATTTCCCCATCTGTGTGGCAAAGACGCAGTACTCCTTCTCAACTGATGCTGCTTTGCGAGGAGCACCCAGTGGACATTCGATTAATGTGCGCGAAGTGAAACTTTCAGCAGGTGCTGAATTTATCGTGATGATCTGCGGAGAAATTATGACAATGCCGGGTCTGCCAAAACTGCCCGCAGCAGAGCGTATTGATTATGTTGATGGAAAGGTTGTTGGGCTGTTTTAATGAAATATTCGACTTGGTCACAAGAGGCAGCGTTAGCTGTTCTTGCGACTCTGCGCGAAGAAAAAGGAGCTGTCCTTGTGGCTCTGCAAGCTCTGCAAAAAGAGTTTGGTTATGTTCATAAGGAAGATGTCACATTAGTTGCTAACTTTTTCAACAAGTCTCGGGCAGATGTTCATGGTGTCTTAACTTTTTACCATGATCTACTTACAGAAGCTCCCGCTGATAACCAGATCTCCATCTGTGTGGCAGAGGCATGTCAAGCTGTGGGTTCACGTCAATTAGAAAAAGATGTGAAAGCCAAGTTTGGTAAAGAAGTCCATGATGGATACTGCTTTGGTAACTGTGCGTTGGGACCTAGCGCCATGGTGAATGGGGCAATTATTGGACGCGCCAGCGTTGAAAAGATTGCTCAGGTACGCATATGAAAATCTATGTTCCAGGCGATAGTGCCGCAATTTCAGTTGGCGCAGATGATGTTGCTGCAGCAATTGCACATAAGGTCAGTGGCGCAACAATTATTCGTAACGGTTCACGTGGTGCACTGTGGTTAGAGCCAATGGTGGAAGTTGAAACGGAAAAGGGCCGTGTTGCATATGGACCGGTATCTGTTGAAGATATTGACTCTTTGATTGCTGCAGATTTCATGCATGGTGGTGCTCACGCCTTAGCTCTAGGTGAGAGTGAAAAGATTGAATGGTTAGCTAGTCAAGATCGCGTGACCTTCAAACGTGTTGGAATCATTGATCCCCTTTCACTCACAGACTATGAAGCCCATGGGGGATTAGTGGGCTTGCGCCGTGCTATTTCTCTAAGTTCAGAGGCAATTATTGACGAAGTAAAAGAATCAGGTGTGCGCGGACGTGGCGGAGCAGGATTTCCAGCCGGCATCAAGTGGAAGACAGTTGCTGATGCAGTGAGCGATCAGAAATATATTTGTTGTAATGCAGATGAAGGCGATAGCGGAACTTTTGCCGATCGCATGCTTATTGAAGGAGATCCATTCACTCTTATTGAAGGTATGACGATTGCAGCTATTGCAGTGGGTGCCACAGAAGGCATTGTCTACCTACGTTCTGAATATCCCTATGCAATCAAAACTTTGCAAAAGGCTATCGATATTGCTCATGCTTTTGGCTGGCTTGGTAGTTCAGTTCTTGGAAGCAAGCATGCCTTTGAATTAAAGATTCGCGTGGGCGCTGGTTCCTATGTGTGCGGTGAAGAAACTGCCATGTTGGAGAGTATTGAAGGAAAGCGTGGAGTAGTTCGTGCCAAGCCACCACTTCCTGCCCTTGAAGGATTATTTGGTCAACCCACAGTGATCAATAACGTATTAACACTTTCAACAATTCCTGCAGTATTGGCAGATGGAGCACCGGCATATAAAGCACGTGGTGTTGCTAGATCACTTGGCACACAAGTTTTCCAACTTGCCGGTAACATCAAACGCGGAGGAATTGTTGAAAAGCCTTTTGGTATTTCGATCGAGGAAATCGTCAATGGCTATGGTGGGGGAACATTGAGCGGTGCACCGCTGCGCGCTGTTCAAGTCGGTGGACCGTTAGGTGCTTACTTTGGAAGAGATAAATTTGAAACTTCTTTAGATTATGAATCCATGTTGGCAGCCGGCGGAATGCTGGGTCATGGGGGAATAGTTGTATTTGATGAATCAGTGGATTTGGCGCAGCAAGCCCGCTTTGCAATGGCATTTTGTGCTCTTGAGTCCTGCGGTAAGTGCACACCATGCAGAATCGGTTCCACGCGCGGTGTTGAGACAATCGATTTAATTATTCAAGGCGTGAAGGTGGATGAGAACAAGAAGCTTCTCTTGGATTTGTGCGAGGTTATGACCGATGGATCATTGTGTGCCATGGGCGGTTTAACCCCAATGCCAGTAAAAAGTGCAATGATTAACTTCCCCGAAGATTTCACTGGAGAGGTGAGTCGACGATGACAATGATCCACGAGCATGACTTTGGTACGCCGGCTAGCAATAAAGCCCAACAAGTCAGCCTTGAAATCGACGGGAAATCACTAACAGTTCCAGCAGATACCTCCATCATGCGCGCTGCATCAATGGCGGGCATAGATATTCCAAAGCTGTGTTCAACTGATCGCCTTAAAGCTTTTGGTTCATGTCGCTTATGTGTCATCCAAATAGATGGGCGCAATGGCACACCTTCATCATGCACTACTCCAGTTGCAGATGGAATGAAAGTTGTTACCCAATCTGAAAAGTTAGATCGTCTACGCAAAGGTGTCATGGAGCTCTATCTCTCTGATCACCCCGCAGAGTGTGCAACAGGCGATGAGTGCGAAGTCCATGGAGTTGCAAAAAAAGTTGGAATTGCGCAGAGTCGCTATGCAGCTCAATCTACACATTTAGATTTAAAGAAAGATGAGTCGAATCCATATTTCACTTTTGATTCAACTGAGTGCATTGTTTGTAATCGATGTGTTCGAGCATGTGATGAAGTCCAAGGAACCTTTGCACTAACTATTGAGAACCGTGGTTTTGAAGCACGTGTCTCTTCTTCTGGCACATCCTTTATTGAAAGTGAATGTGTCTCCTGTGGTGCATGTGTTCAAGCTTGTCCAACAGGTGCCTTAACTGAAAAGACTTTGCTGACTATCGGTGCACCAACATCCTCTGTCATTACAACCTGTGCTTACTGCGGTGTTGGCTGTTCCTTCAAAGCAGAAATGCGCGGGGACAAGTTAGTGCGCATGGTTCCACTCAAAGATGGCGGTGCTAATGAGGGACACTCATGCGTCAAGGGCCGCTTTGCTTATGGCTATGCCACTCACTCAGATCGCATTACAAAGCCAATGATTCGCAATGCAATCACCGATGCCTGGAAAGAAGTTTCATGGCAAGAGGCTATCTCTTTTGCAGCAGATGGCTTAAAGAAGATTCAAGCAGAGTCAGGACGAAATGCCATTGGCGGAATTACCTCTTCACGTTGCACTAACGAAGAAGTATTCGTAGTGCAAAAGATGGTCCGAGCAGCATTTGCCAATAACAATGTTGATACATGTGCTCGAGTGTGTCACTCACCAACAGGGTATGGACTTGGCCAGACCTTTGGAACATCTGCTGGAACACAGGATTTTGAGTCTGTTGAGCACAGCGATGTCATTATGTTGATTGGTGCCAACCCGACTTCTGCCCACCCAGTATTTGCCTCACGCATGAAGAAAGCCCTGCGTAAAGGTGCCAAGCTCATTGTCATTGACCCTCGTGTAATTCCACTTGTTCGCACACCTGGAGTAGTTGCAGCCCACCACCTGCAGTTGATGCCAGGGACAAATGTTGCAGTCATTAATGCATTGGCACATGTAATTGTGACTGAAGGTCTAGCAAAGAGTGACTTTATTGATGCACGATGTGAAGAGAAGTCATTTAAGGAGTGGGAAGCCTTTATTTCACTTCCTGAAAACTCACCAGAAGTTTTGGAAGCATCATCTCGTGTTCCAGCAGAAGAAATCCGTAAAGCTGCCAGGTTGTTTGCATCAGCACCCAATGGTTCTATCTATTACGGTCTTGGTGTAACAGAGCACAGCCAAGGTTCAACGATGGTGATGGGTATTGCAAACCTTGCAATGGTCACAGGAAACATTGGACGCAAAGGCGTGGGAGTTAATCCACTGCGCGGACAGAACAACGTTCAAGGCTCTTGCGATATGGGTTCATTCCCCCATGAGCTACCTGGCTATCGCCATATTTCAAATGCTGATACCCGCAAGATTTTTAATGACAAGTGGGGCGTCACATTAGATTCAGAGCCTGGAATGCGAATTCCTAATATGTTTGATGCTGCCCTTGCCGGTAACTACCGTGGACTCTATGTTCAAGGTGAAGATATTGCCCAATCAGATCCCAATACCTCTCACGTTCACGCAGCACTTCGCGCCATGGATATGGTTATTGTGCAGGATCTATTCCTTAATGAGACTTCTAAGTTTGCTCATGTCTTCTTGCCAGGTACATCATTTCTAGAAAAAGATGGAACTTTCACTAATGCTGAGCGCCGCATTAACCGTGTTCGCCCAGTGATGAAATCTCCAACAGGAAAGAGTGAATACGAAGTTACGTGTGATCTTGCTACTGCTATGGGCTATCCCATGTCCTATGGCAGCGGAGCTGAAATCATGGAAGAGATCGCGGCTACGACACCAACTTTTGCTGGAGTATCTTTCAAAAAACTTGATGAAGTGGGTAGTGTGCAGTGGCCATGCAATGAGGCAAATCCAGATGGAACTCCAACGATGCATTTAGAAACCTTTATGCGCGGCTTAGGTCAGTTCATGCGCACTCCCTATGTTGCAACTGATGAAAAAGCCACACGTAAATTCCCACTCTTGCTCACTACTGGTCGAGTATTGAGCCAGTACAACGTGGGAGCACAAACACGTCGCACGGCAAATAACATCTGGCATACCGAAGATATTTTGGATCTGCACGAATCAGATGCGCAGCTACGAGGTGTAACCGATGGTTCGTGGGTCAAACTTTCATCTCGCGTGGGTGAGACCATTATGCGTGCTCGAATTACAGATGAAGTTCCAGCCGGGGTTGTGTACACAACTTTCCACTTCCCAGAAAGTGGGGCGAACGTCATCACTACTGATTTCTCCGACTGGGCAACGAATTGTCCTGAATACAAGGTAACTGCTGTTGAAATTACTCCTAGTGCCCAAGGTCCAGGTGCCATGGTTGAGACTCATATTGATGGAGATGTGCAGTTAGCATCGATTGTGAGAATGGCTAATCAAATAGCAGCCAATATTCCTGCATCAGATGCCCCTGAAATTAAAGTTGCCCACCACATCGTGCAGTTCTGGACTCCAGTGATGATTGAACGACTACGCAATGATGTTGATAAGTCTTTGTTATCACCAATTGTTCTAAAGGCAATTGATGTCATGCTAGTTACTCAGTAATTCCTTAACCTGCGCAGCTAGCTGACCATATCCCACCTTTTGAATCTCAAGTGGTAACCCAATACTTGCGCCTGCTTGCTTGGCTAACTCTTCCAACTCCTTATTCGGTTGCTGAGCCAACCAGATCACTCGTGAGTAGTTCTTAAAGTAATCATCGCGAAGCTCAGGCCGTTTATCTAAACCTAGTTCAACCATGACACTTCGTTGAAAAGATTTCACGAGGAAATCAGTTAAGAAGTATGTGCCAGCATCAGAATCCATGATTTCTTCAATTTTCTTTGTACCTGCAAAGATGTCATAGCAATGGTTTCCACCCAATCGCTCCACACCATGGGTTGCAATGACCTCATCGAGCGCGCCATATGTCCCACAGTCAGCATATGCCACTGCGCACTTTGAATGCTTGTCTTTAATCTCATGTAAGAGTGAATCAACTTCACCAGCGATCTTTTCTGGACGGTTATGAAGCAGTGGAGGAAGGGGATAGATAGTGATATCGAGTGATTCTGTGGCTGCGATATCAGCAATATGGGTAGCTAGTGCCCCGCAGGCAACTACGCCAACGCTCATGCAGGAAAAGCGAGACGTTCAACGAACTTATCGTTGAAATCTTCGCGATCAGATAGTTCGATGTAGTCAATCTCTTCAAGGAGGGCTTGTGCACCATGGCGCTCTTGGGCAGAGAGTAAAACCATCTTGGCACCTTCTCCTGCAACGTTACCCGCAGACATAATGCGCATGACTGAAAGCTTGGGTACTAAACCAATTTTTACCGCAGAAGAAGGGGAGAGGTATGAACCAAAGGAGCCAGCAAGTAGTACCTGCTGGATTTCTGATTCCTTCACACCAAACTCCTCCAAGAGAAGCGCCCATCCTGTGGCAATAGCTGCCTTTGCAAATTGGAGTTCGCGCACATCGCGTTGTGTTAAAAAGACGCAATCAGATAAATCGCCGACTTCTTTGCTCCATGTAAGGACAAAGACGCGCTCACCTTCACGTGTTACTAAACGGCTGGCAAGCTTTGGTGAAATAGCTAATGCGACGTCATCAGTTACAAACTTGCCTGAGTGATCAAGTAAGCCCACTTGAACGAGAGATGCACATGCATCAACGAGGCCTGAACCACAGATACCAATAGCTGGGGCATCATCAATAGTTCCAATTTCTAACTCACCATCTACAACCTTGATTGTTTCAATCGCACCCGATGCCGCCCTCACACCACACTTAATACTGGCAGCTTCAAAGGCAGGACCAGCTGGGGCGGCAGTTGCGAGAATTTTGTCGCCATCACCTAAAACAATTTCACAGTTTGTGCCAACATCGATAAACAAGCGCAGGCGCTTATCACGATCCATTCCAGAGGCAAGTGCGCCAGCAATGATGTCACCACCAACATATGCACCAAGGGATGGCATGATCACAGCCTTTGCACGTGGATGAACTGCAATGCCAATCTCTTTCACATCAATGTTTGGATAATCAGCACTTGCCATAATAAACGGGGCAACTCCCAACGGCTCTGGATTAATGCCAAGGAGAAGCTGGGTCATAGTGGCATTGCCTGCAATTGCTAATTCATACACATGCAAAGGACTAACACCGGCTTCAAGACAGACCTCTTGAGTTAATTGATTCAAGGTTTCTTGGGCTAATCCACTTAATTTGGGTAATGCATCAGGATCAAGCATTGTTGCGCTGATGCGAGTGATGACATCTGCGCCAAAAGGTTGCTGCCTATTGAGCATTGATTTAACTGCCACCGGAGTTCCAGAATTGAGATCAAGCAGAGTTGCCACAACAGTTGTTGTGCCTAAGTCATAAGCGATGCCATAGCGCACATTAGTTGTATCGCCCGCTTCAATACCCAAAAACTCTTGATCCACAAAGACTGCAGTTACTTTGTAATGAGCTGCACGCAAAATACTGGGAAGCTCTCGCATCGCTGCAAGGCTTGCATCAGCCTCAATGTCATCAATAGCATCAAAGATGCGCACAATGTCGGTGCGTTGATCTGATAGAGATGGCTCTTTTAATTCGATGTAGCGCTTTTGAACTGCTGGACGCAAAATAACTTGGCGGCCCACACCCACAGTTGCAGCTTTAGGACGAGTCGTCAGGGCTGGAACATCTACTGAAATATCTTTTGCAGTGCGCACAAGACATGCCAGGCGCCAACCATCTTTGATTTCACTTTCAGTAAATGCGCGAAAATCTAACTTAGAGGGTTCAACATCGCCATCAGTTATTTTGATACGACATTTCTTGCATGTGCCATAGCCGCCACATGTTGAATCAATTGCAATTCCATTCCATGAAGCAGCATCAAATGCACTTACTCCTGTTGGAACGGTAATTATCTTTTGAGAACCGATAGAACCATCTTTTTCAAGCGAGGTGAAGGCAAGCTTGACTCGCCCAGTACCGTCATGGGTTGGTATCAGGGATGGGTCTAACTCCTTTTTACTGATAACTAGTTCCCTTCAGCAGCTTTTGCTGCCTCCAATGCGCGATAGCGCATGATCCAGTTTGTACCCCAAGGATCTAGCCCAAGGAGTAAATCTGCAGCACGAACAGATTCAACGATTGCAGGAGTACGAGAATCCATAACAGCACTTGTTAATCCCATTGCCATTGCTGCTGGCAAAAAGGCGGCATTGAGGGCATGGCGATGAGGAAGACCAAATGAGATGTTCGATGCACCGAGAGTCATATTGAGGCCGTACTTTTCGCGGATTAAATAGATAGTTTCTAGCGTGTTCTTCACCGCATCAGGATCAGCGCCCACAGTCATTGCAAGTGGATCAATCACAAGATCTTCTAGGGGGATGCCGTGCTTTTCAACAGTGCGAACAATCTTCTCAACGATAATCATGCGCTCTGCAGCAGTTTGTGGAATGCCTGTTTCATCATTAGGCAAGGCAATAATGGCTGCGCCATGCTTCTTAATTAAAGGAAGCACGAGCTCCATACGATCATCTTCACCAGTAACGCTATTAACTAACGCTTTACCTTGGTAGGTCTCAAGGCCAGCCTGAAGGGCTTCGATGACTGATGAATCAATACAGATAGGAAGGTCAGTTAATGACTGAACCAAAGTGATTGCCTTGGTCAGCAACAAAGGCTCATCGGTGAGCGGAACACCCATGTTCACATCTAATACATCAGCGCCACCGGCAACTTGAGCTGCAACATCTTTTTCAATTGCGGAGAGATCACCAGCACGAAGTTGTTCTTGAAATTTCTTACGCCCTGTTGGGTTGATGCGCTCACCGATAATACAAAATGGCTGATCATGGCCAATAGTTACGGTTTTACCAGGTGAGGTCAGGGTTGTGTGCATAGGGGCTCCTAGTTAGTTTTTGGTTTCTGTCCGAGTTCATACATCAAGCGATCTAATGAATCATCATGTCTAAAATCTGTAACGTGCAATCCACGAACTGAAGGCAAAGTCATTGCATGCTTTGCTAGTTCCACAGTCAACTTATATGCCTCTTCAGTCTGATCGGCAGCTGATGAGACTCGATTTATTGTGTCCAACGGGATATCGATTCCTGGGACCTTGTCATTCATAAACGACATTGGTTTAGCACTTTTCACTAAAACAATTGTTGGAATCAACTTTAAATCAGGAGCGATCTTGGCAACTCCTGCGCAGAACTTTTCAAGGCGATCTGGGTGATAACAAATCTGAAGCTGAAGATACTTGGCACCAGCGCGATACTTCTTAAGCGCGCGCTCAATTCGATAATCAAATGGGGGAGCAGCTGGGTTTTCAACCGCGCTGATATAGAAATCTGGGGCAGGCTTGATTGCGCGCCCTGAAAGGTATGTGCCTGTAGTGATAATTCGGGCGATATTGATCGCTTGGGTGCTGTCGATATCAAAGACTCTGCGTGTCTCTGGTTCATCTCCAGCTGTTACATCATCACCGGTGAGAAGTGAGATGTTTTCAATGCCATGCAAGGCAGCGCCCATCATGTCGGCTTGAATAGCAAGACGGTTTTTATCGCGGCAGACAATCTGCATGATGGGTTCGATCCCATGCATTTTCATGGCAATAGCAGATGCAGTATTAGATGCATGGGCATGGGCTGCTGGATTATCTGTCGCATTCACGCCAACAAACCACGGTGCTAATCGGGCAGCGTTCTTTTCAACCTTAGCCATTCCGCCACCGTCGAGTGCTGGGAATTCAGATGTGAAGACAGCTTCGTAAGTATTTTCTAACTTCTGGCGCATCTGTGACATTAGTGCGCGCCATCTGTGGTGGACCATCCAGCAGGTGTTTGCTGATCGCGCTTTGTCACCAAGTTAATCCACGATGAAGATCCTTGCAGGCGCATATCTACTGGAGGACGTAGTTCGTTGAAGTGCTCTTTCCATACAGTTGGTAGCGGCAAAAAGACTTTGCGGTCATATGCTTTAAGCCACACACATTGCATATCTGGGATAACTTCACAATTACCGTTTTCGCGAACACCACCACAAGGTCCGTTACGAAGAGTTTTTGGACATGTCATCGGACATGTCATACCTGTTGAGTGCAGCACGCACTGTCCACACATGCGGCAATCCCACACGGGTTTCTTGATAACGTGCTCAACAAAAGGCAGAAGTTTTTTTAACACAAGTGAGCCTTAAGCGTTAACCGTTGCGCGTCTTTGTGAAATAAGATCTTTAGCAACACGCACTGCAGTGGAAGCATCAGCTGCAAAGCCATCGGCTCCAACAACATCGGCATATTCCTGAGTAACTGGAGCGCCACCTACCATGATGATTACTTGGTCACGCAGACCAGCCTTGGTAATTTCATGAATGTTGACCTTAAACATTGGCATTGTTGTAGTTAAGAACGCTGACATACCCACAATGTCTGGCTTGTGCTCAATAATTGCGGCAACAAACTTCTCAGGTGGCACTTGAACGCCTAGATCAATAACTTCAAAACCAGCTCCTTCGAGCATGATATTGACAAGGTTCTTACCAATATCGTGCACATCGCCCTTTACTGTGCCCATCAAGAATGTTCCAACAGTCTCAGCACCAGTTTCGGCAAGCAATGGGCGCAGTACGTTTAGTGCCCCTGACATCGCCTTGCCTGAAATAAGCATCTCTGGAACAAAGAAATCTCCGCGCTCAAAACGTGCACCTACTTCTTCCAAGGCTGGAATAAGTGCATCAAAGAGGATAGCGCCAGGCGTCATTCCATCTGCAATGCCTTGGTTGGTCAGTTCGAGAACTGCTGGAGCATTTCCGACAAGGGTTTCGTCAAAGAGAGCTTTGATAATCTCGTCATGTGTCATGCCGCACCTATCTTTCCATCGTGGTTTGCTTGAAGTGTTGCGATTTCATCAATGATCATGTCACCGATCTTGATGAGATCTTTCTGAGTCAATCGGGTTGATGGACCAGAAACTGAAATTGCACCAACCACACGGCCATCGTGCTCGCGAATTGGTGCTGCTACCGCTACTAAACCTTCTTCCAACTCATCAATGATGAGAGCGTAACCTTTTTTGCGCACAACCTCTAACTCTTCTAGAAGCTTGGTGCGAGATGTAATCGTCTTTGATGTGCGCTTTTCTAAGCGTCCTGCAGGAATAGTCACAGCTGCATAGGCAAGGAGCACTTTTCCAAGTGCTGATGCGTGATAAGGAACAGATTTTCCAATCCAATTAGTTGCAGATAAGAGGTATTGTCCATCTACTTGATCAATTAGCTTAAGGTCACCATTGCCAGGAACTGCCAAGTTAGCTGTCTCACCAGTTCTATTAGCTAGAACTTCCAAAATTGAGTGCATACGCGCAACCAGAATCGAGTCGTGGTTTTGCCCACGTGCAAATTGTGTGAGAACTGACCCTGCGATATAGGCACCGTTGCGATCGCGCAGTAATAATCCTTGGCGCTCAAGTGCACTCAAGATTCGAGAGGTGGTGCTTTTCGGCAATCCATAAATGCGGGCAAGTTCAGTAAGAAGTGGAGGTGACTCAGATTCCAAAATGTGAATTAAAAGTGCAGATGCGCGATCGATTGCTTGCGTGCCGCTTTGGAGTTCGGCCATCTCACACCCCCTTAGAAGGTTTCACTATATGGAACCATAGTTCCATAACTTAAGAGTATTCTCGTGCGTGTTCAAGGTCAATAGCGCCACCACGCTATTACTATCGAACTACTACACAAGGTAAGGAATTAACCGTGAGTTTTATTAACAAGATGCCCCGCTATGAAATCTTGAGCCAAGAATCGATGGCAACGCTGACCCTGGGTTGGAAACGCATTGTCTCTGAAATAGGTATCGAGTTCATGAGCCCTTGGGCAATCGATCTCTTGCGCGAAAACGGCCAGACTGTAGAAGGCGATAACGTGAAATTTGATCCTGAATGGATCTTGAAGCAAGTTGCTAAAGCGCCAAGTGAGTTCAACTTGCGTGCACGAAATCCCAAGAACAATGTTCACATCGGTGGAGACTCCATGGTCTTTGGTGGTGTGTATGGCCCACCATTTGTTCGTGAAGGCGATGTTCGTCGTGATGCGACTTTTAAAGATTATGAGAATTTTTGTAAGTTAGCTCAAAGCTATGACGCCCTCGATAGCGTTGGCGGAGTTGTCTGTGAGCCGAATGATCTCTCACTTGATTCACGTCACTTAGATATGGCATATGCGGCGGCGACTCTGACCGATAAGTTCTTTATGGGTAACGTTGTAACGGCGCAGAATGCAAAAGATGTCATTGCAATGGCTGAGATTATTCATGGTGGTCGCACAGCAATCGAAGAAACACCAGCGTTGATTTCTCTTGTGAACTGCAACTCACCTCTTCGCTGGGATGATCGCATGCTGGATTCATTGCGTGAATATGTTCTTGCAGGTCAACCCGTTGTAGTTACTCCCTTCCTTTTGATGGGTGCAATGAGTCCGG
>JAGWYO010000011.1 GCA_018969355.1 Actinomycetales bacterium | reverse complement strand
GCACAATTGATTTTATGCGAACAATTTCACCTTCATCAAAGTTTTCAATCTGCTTTTTCATCGCTCCTGCCCCTGGCAACATGCCCAATAACTTAGACATAGATCCCATCTTGGACATGGCCTGTAGTTGCTCCAAAAAATCTTCTAATGTGAAATCTTCACCGCTTGTAAACTTTGCCTCAAGCTTTGCAGTTGTATCGCCATCGAAAGCTTTTTTAGCTTGCTCGGCAAGAGTTGCAATATCGCCCATCCCAAGAATACGAGAGGCCATTCGGTCGGGATAGAAAATATCAAAATCACTGAACTTTTCGCCAGTGGATACAAACATAATCGGACGCTTAGTGATCGAAGCTATAGAAAGGGCAGCACCACCACGTGCATCACCGTCGAGCTTAGTTAAAACAACTCCATCAAAGCCAACACCATCTAAAAATGCTTGTGAAGTTTTAACGGCGTCTTGACCAATCATGGCATCAACAACAAAGAGAATCTCATCTGGATTCACAGCATCTCGAATATCTGAGGCTTGTTTCATCAACTCTTTATCAATACCCAAACGGCCTGCAGTATCAACAATGACCATATTATAGAGTTTTGATTTCGCAAACTCGATACCATTTTTTGCAACTTTGACTGGATCGCCAACACCATTGCCAGGCTCTGGTGCAAAGACAGGAACACCAATACTTTCACCCACAACTTGCAGTTGTGTAACAGCGTTAGGGCGTTGTAAATCAGAGGCTACTAAAAGCGGTGTATTTCCCTGATCGGCATAAAACTTGGCAAGCTTTCCGGCCAAAGTAGTTTTACCGGCACCTTGCAAACCTGCCAACATAATCACTGTTGGCGGATTCTTTGCAAAACGAACTCGGCGCGCTTTTCCCCCAAGAATTTCAATAAGAGCAGCGTTAACGATTTCAAAAATTGCTTGGCCCTGATTAACTCCAGATTGCAATGTTAGAAGTGCAGCTACAGATTTCTCGCGTATCTGCTCAACAAAGTTTTCCACGACAGACAGGGCAACATCGGATTCAAGTAAGGCTTGGCGAATCTCTGCGCATGTAGCATCGATATCAGCATTGCTTATCTTGCCGCGAGAGCGCAGCGATGAAAAGGCGCTACTAAATCTGGAGGTCAGTGACTCAAACATAAGGGGCTAAGACTACTTGAGCAGTTGTAATAAACGCGAAGCTACCTCGTTAGCCCGCTCATCACTAAGCGGGCCTCCCGTAAGTTCGCTCACATATAAAGTGTCTATCGCTTCAGCACCTAGGGTTGTAACAATGGCTGATCTAATGTCGACCTTAGATTGTGTAATTCCAGCACCAATTCTAAAGAGTAATCCGGGTCTATCGTGACTTCGCACTTCGATAATGGTCGCCTCTGTTGCCTCATCATTAAAGACCTCAACAATGGGATCTGGTACGGGAATTGCAGGAATTGATGCATAGGCCTGTGCCTTAGCTATCAACTTGTGCTCAATATGCGATGCATCGTTAAATGCCTTCTCAATTTCACTTCTTAAATATTGCGCAGTAATTGCCGGTGCATGCGGTTCTGGTGTAACAACCCATGTCATTACGGCCGATGAGCCATGCGATTTAGTTCTGGCTGATCTAACATCCAAGCGCGAAGTATTAATAACTCCAGCCACCAATGAAAGTAGTCCTGGCTTATCAGGCGAGATTATTTCAATTGAATAACCATTATCGCGCTGTTCTAGATGAACTTGCAGTAAGCCGCTCTCAGCTGCTTTTAATTGTTCTTCAGTGATCTCAGGTTGGGCAGCAATAGTGCTAGAGCCTGACATCGCCGTCTTTACCCTCTTGACTAAATCAGAGACTAACGTAGCTTTCCAGTCACTCCACCCAGCACTTCCTGTGGCTTCACCATCGGCGATACTGAGTGTATGCAAAAGTTCAAGTGTTGTTAAATCAGGAATGACGGCAAGGATTGACTGAATAGTTGCAGGATCATCAAGATCACGCCTGGTCGCTGTGGCAGATAGAAGTAAGTGATGTTTAACAAGGATTTTTATAACTTCAATGTCTTCTTCAGGAAATCCTATACGCTTTGCCAGCGGCCCGATTAAGCGCTCTCCTCTGATTGAATGATCTTCTGCTTCCCCTTTACCAATGTCATGAAAAAGAGCGGCAAAAAGAAGTAAATCAGGACGGTGAACTTTACGTGTTAGCGCAGCAGCATGAACTGCAGTTTCCACCATGTGTCTATCTACAGTATGACGATGTAGTGCATTTCTTTGTGGCAAAGAGCGCAATGCTCGCCATTCTGGAATCCAATGGAAAATAATCTCTTCTTGATCTAGAGCTTCAAAGATTGAAACCATCGATTCACCTGCACCAATGAGAGAAATCAAGTGTTCACGTGCCTCCCGCGGCCAAGGATGAGGAAGTAAACCTTTTCCTTCACTGAGAGAGGACGAAAGAAGTGAATATGATGCTAGGGAGATTGGAAGCCCTAACTGTGCAGCTGTTGCTGCTGCTCGAAGTCCGATCGTCGGATCGCTATGCAAATCCACTTGTGGATTAATCACAATTTCTTTTTGGGAAACGTTGAGATTCTTAGCAACGACGTCGGTGCGAGGTTTACGAAGAAATCGAGCAAAGCTTTCTTTATTTCGTTGCCCTAGTTGATGCCACGTGAATTCAAGTAAATAGTCAACTGATCTGGCAGCTTGCGCCACATCACTCATCAGCGCATCGGCATCGGTATATCCAAGTTCAAATGCCACCGCATCTTGCTCCTGAAAAAGCAATCTATCCCTGTTTCGCCCACTTGTTTGATGCAATGCTTCCCGAACATCATTGAGTTTTGATTCAGCCCAACTGATGCGCTCGAGTGGAACATTGGTTGCACCCGATAAAGAGATAGCACGCAAAGCATTAATATCGCGCAAACCTCCGCGAGCTTCCTTCACATCAGGTTCTAATAGATAAGCCAACTCACCAGCGCGCTCGTGGCGCTCTTTTAAAGAGTGTCTGAGTTCAGATAATCGCTTGCGGGAGTGTTTGCGCCAGGCTTGCACACTATCCCCTTGTATAGCTGCAATTAAATCGGCATCACCTGCAACAAGGCGAATGTCTAATAGCCCAAGTGCGACTTTTAAATCAGATTCGGCGGCACTTCGGGTTTCGGCCCGCGTGCGAACTGAATGATCTACGCTCTTGTTGTCCCAGAGTGGATAAAGCAGGGTATGTACGAACTCCCCCAAAGAGCTCTCTGACAATTGGCCTTGGTGCACAATGAGAATATCTAAATCTGATCCAGGAGATAGTTCTCCTCGACCATAACCACCAACGGCTGCAATAGCTAAACCCTTAGAGCTCTCGCCGCTTTTGCCTAAAGCCTCTTTATAGAGTGAGAGAAGGTAGCGATCGCTCTCGTTCGATCGCTCCCTTCGCTCACGTGTGCCCATATGGGTATCTTAGATTGCGTCCGACCCACGTTCTCCAGTACGTACACGTACTACTTGATCAACTGGAGTGGTCCAAACCTTTCCATCACCAATTGATCCCGTTGAAGCTGCCTTAACAATGACATCCACAACAGCTGCTGCATCTGCATCATCTGCCAAGACTTCAAGGCGAACCTTTGGAACTAAATCGACTGTGTATTCAGCGCCGCGATATACCTCGGTATGTCCTTTTTGACGTCCAAAGCCACTTGCTTCAGAGACTGTCATTCCAGTAACACCATGTGCTTGCAAGGCATTTTTGACATCATCTAACTTAAATGGCTTCAGGATTGCTGTAATTAACTTCATTAGAAAGAACCTCCTCGTGAAGAACTAGACATTTCATAAGCAGTCTCGGCATGTTCAGACAAGTCGACACCTTCCACTTCAGCTTCTCTAGAGACGCGGAATCCAATAGTTTTTTCGATGATAAATCCAATCACCAAGGTAACAAAGAATGAGTACAAAGCAACCATTCCAACACCTAACGCTTGTTTACCAAGTAGTGCGCTGCCACCTCCATAGAACAAACCATCCAGCCCAATACTGTTCACAACATGTGTGCCAAATAGGCCTATTGCGAGCGATCCCCAGATTCCACCGACAAGGTGAACTCCAACCACATCGAGTGAATCATCGAATCCCAACTTGTACTTCAAACCAACAGCAAGTGCGCAGAAAATTCCGGCAAAGAAGCCGATTACTACTGCAGCCCACGGTGCAACGAATGCACAAGCAGGAGTGATTGCCACAAGACCTGCCACAGCACCAGATGCTGCTCCAAGTGACGTTGGGTGACCATTGCGAATTCTTTCAACTAGCAACCAACCAATGAGTGCTCCAGCCGTTGCCACTTGAGTATTGAGGAATGCAAGACCAGCAATGCCATTTGCAGCTAGTGCTGATCCGGCGTTAAACCCAAACCAACCAAACCATAGTAAACCTGAACCGAGGAGTACTAATGGCAATGAATGTGGACGCATAGCTTCTTTGCGCCAACCTACGCGCTTACCTAGCACAATTGCAAGTGCTAAACCTGCAGCACCTGCATTGATATGAACTGCAGTTCCTCCGGCAAAGTCTTCAAGCCCTTTACCTGCAAGAAAGCCAGTACCGGTAACAGTATCACCAACTTTGTTACCAAAAGCGAACACCCAGTGCGCAACTGGGAAGTAAACAAGCGTTGACCAAATGGCAACAAATACCGCCCAAGCGGTGAACTTAGTTCGATCGGCTATAGCACCTGAGATAAGTGCCGGAGTGATAATTGCAAACATCAGCTGAAACGCCGCAAAAACTAATACTGGAATTGGATAAACTCCACCGTTATTGGTCAACTCATTAACCATTCCGCCTAATCCTGAAAATGAAAAATTCCCATACCAGGCAGATTCGCCTTTATAACCAAAAGCTAATTCAAAACCGTAGATAATCCACAAAACGCTAACGATTCCGATTGTTATAAAGGACATCATCATCATATTCAATACACTCTTAGTGCGCACCATTCCGCCATAAAAGAAAGCTAATCCAGGTGTCATAAGTAGAACGAGAGCGGTGCTTGCTAACATCCAGGCTGTATCACCTGAGTTCAACACGATTTCTGCCATATATTCATCTGCTTTCGAGATTGTTCAATAGAATTTCTCGCCTTTGAGATGGGCATACCCTCTCTTGCGCCCGTTACAGCAAATGATGGGAACTATTGCGGTGGCGTGACAAATTCACCTCTATGTTACGTCTAAGTTACGAAAGTAGGCCTTGGATATAGCTCTCGGTGTCAAAATGAGAAAAATCGGCTTCAGACTCCCCGGTGCCAATCCACTTGATCGGAATATCGAGTTCCTTCTCAATTGCCAGCGCAATTCCACCCCGGGCGCTGCCATCAATCTTGGTCAAAATAATTCCAGTGACATTAACTGCCTGCGTAAATACTTTTGCCTGTTGTAGACCATTTTGACCAGTTGTTGCATCAATTACCAATAAAACCTCGTTAATTGGAAAAACTTTCTCAACCACACGCTTTACTTTTTCAAGCTCTGCCATTAAATCATTCTTATTGTGCAAACGGCCTGCAGTGTCAATAATTAGAAAATCAACTTTGTTCTCTTGAGCTCTCTTGGCTGCATCAAATGCAACAGATGCTGGATCGCCATTAGCTTTACCTGATACTACTTCTACTCCAATTCGTGATCCCCAGGTTTGTAATTGTTCAACTGCTGCTGCGCGAAAGGTGTCGCCAGCGGCAATCACAACTTGCCCGCCACTTCTCTTAAGATTGAAAGCTAACTTTGCCACGCTAGTCGTTTTACCTGTTCCATTAACACCAACAACCATAATCACTGTGGTTTCTAGCCCACGAAGTGCGCCACGATATTTAGTGGAGAGATGGGTTGAAAGAATCTGAGAAAGGGCTTCTTGAGCATTTTCACTTTTCACTTTACGAGCTTGTTCTAAAAACTCTTTGGTCAGTGATGGACCCAAATCAGATAGAAGAAGTTCTTCTTCCAATTCTTTCCAGTCTATAGATGAAAAATCATTTGTGCCTTTGATTTTGGCGATGAATTTACTAAATAGACTCATAAAGGCCCTTTACTTAACTTGCGTCAGATTCGCGCAATCGTTGAGAAATAACCTCAGTTACTCCATCACCGCGCATAGTTACGCCATAGAGTGCATCAGCAATCTCCATCGTGCGCTTTTGGTGAGTAATGATGATGAGCTGTGAACTTGCACGAAGTTCTTCCAGAATAAGGAGCAGTCGACCAAGATTGATATCGTCAAGGGCTGCTTCAACTTCATCAAGCACATAGAACGGGCTAGGACGAGCTTTAAAGATTGCAATAAGCATAGCAACTGCTGTCAATGACTTTTCTCCACCTGATAGTAGAGACAATCTCTTAATACGCTTTCCTGGAGGGCGAGCTTCAACGTCGACTCCACTTGTCAGTGGATTGTCTGGATCAGTCAAAATCAAGCGACCATCGCCACCTGGGAACAAGCGAGAGAAAATATCTTCAAAATGTGTCGCCGTTGATTCAAAAGCTTCCATGAAGATTGACTGCACACGATCATCAACTTCTTTAATGATGTCGAGCAAATCCTTCTTCGTATTCTTCAAATCTTCTAACTGCTCAGCCAAGAACTTCAATCGCTCTTCAAGTGAAGAAAACTCTTCTAAGGCTAAAGGATTAATCTTGCCGAGCAAAGCAAGTGAGCGCTCAGCTGAGGCTAATCGCTTTTCTTGTTGATCGCGACGATACGGAATGAGCTCAGTTGTGACAATCTCACCAGCGTCATTTTCAAAAAATGTTGGAACATCTTTATCTGGACCGTATTCAGAGACTAGAACGGTTGTGTCTATTCCAAACTCTTCCATCGTCTTATTTTCAAGGGTTTCAATGCGCATACGTTGTTCAGCACGTGCAATTTCATCCTTGTGAACACTTGAAGTGAGTTGTTCCAGTTCAGCAGTTAATTCACGGCCACGCGTGCGAACAGTGAGCGTTTCACCATCTCTAGCAGTGCGTGATTCTTCCAAGCGTGCACGCTCCGTTGCAGCTTTGGCAATAGAGCGCTCGATATGAATCAGAACTTCGTATGCAGATTCAGCAATCGCCTGCGAAATAACCGCTGCACGCGCACGGGCACCACGGCGCACAATCGCCCGTTCTGATGCTTCACGCTCATTGCGCGCCGAATCTTCAAGGGCCTTTGCGCGAGCTGCAACTGAATCCACGCGCTCTTCGATTGTTCGAACCGCCAAACGTGCCTCCACTTCAGTGGTGCGGGCAAGTGAAACAGCGTTGCGTAAATTTTCAGTGAATGTGTGATCAGGCTCTGCCACTGCCCCTTGTTGATGCAACTGGTTTTGTGCAATAACTAATTCACCCTCATCACGGTTCTTGGCCGCACTTGCCTCTTCGATAGAGGTATTGAGGCGCTCAACTTCACCTAGAGCAGATTTCATATTCTGTCCAGAAACAGCAAGCTGCTCAGTTATGGATGCAATGCGTGCATCTGACTCGTTGAGCTTTGAGAGTGCAACATCAAATGAGCTCTGGCGATCTGCAACCTCAGTAGTTGCAGTTGCAATCTCGAATTTCAGACGATCACATGTGTGAGTAATCTCAGTCAACTTGGTCTCAAGGCTTTCAATCAACGCCTTAATCTCAATGAGTGAAGATGATGATTGAGAACCACCGCGCGCTCTGGCTTTAGTGACTACATCGCCATCGCGTGTAACAACCGTTAACGCTGCAAATGAGCGAAGAATGGCTTCAGCATCGCTGGCATTATCAGCCACAACAGTTGAGGCCAAAAGCGATGAAATGAGTTCACCGATTGAGTGTGAACGGATATGGGATGCGAGAGCGTTTAAGCCAGCAGGAATATGTGAGTTTCCACTATTGCCGGCCTCATAGACCAATACATCAGCCTGGCCTAAGTTTTGATCGCGCAAAGTTGTTAGAGCTGTAACAGCTGAGGATAAATCTTGGACCACGATGGCATCAGCCAAAGAACCAAGAGCTGCAGCTGCCGCTGACTCAAAACCGTGATCGATTTCAATCAAAGTAGCAAGTGAACCTAATATGTGCACACCACGTGAATCGCGCATGAGAGCAGATGCCCCATCGCGGTTTTCGGAGGTCAACTTCATCGCTTCTAACTTAGATTCAATAGTATTTCGCTCACGATCTGCAGCACGCTCAGAATCAACCAAACCATTCAACTTTGCTATTGAAGCATCCAGTGCGGACTTAGCGCCTTCAAAAGCAGAATCAAGACCTAGTTCACCAGAGTCAGCGCTAGCAATTTCAAGTTCAAAGGATGCATATTCACGCGATGCACTATCTGCGCGGTTTTGTGCATCATCGCGGGCTTTTGTAAGGCGTGCGATTTCTTCAGCGATAGCTTCAAGGCGGGCCTGGAGAGATTTGATGTGCCCCTCTTGGCGCGCAGTACCTTCGCGAGCATCGGCAATTGCGCGCATTGCGGCAGCAATTTTATCTTCATCCATCTTCAGTGCTTGTTCGGCATGTGCAAGTGCAGTAGTTGCTTCAGCTAAGGCAGTACGTGACTCATTGATGTTATTTCTTAACGCATTTTCTTCATTGCGAAGAACTTGAGCTTCTTTTTCTAATCCTTCCGGATCTCGCCCAGCAGAGCGGGCTTCTTCAGCTTCTTCATTGAGAAAGCGTGAGCGCTCTTGTGCAAGACTTTGTGTTCCACGGAATTTTTCCCGCAGTGAACTTAATTGATAATACGTCTCTTGTGCTTGAACGAGTAATGGAGTTTCAACTGCCGACTGTGCATCCAACGCTTCTTCACGGGATCGAATACTGTCAAGTTCTCTCTCAACCTCTGCTCGCTTTTGGCGCAATACCGTTTCATCTGCTACCTCAGCATCGAGTATGCGAGACATTGAAATAAAATCATCGGCAAATAAACGCAATTTTGCATCACGTAAATCGGCCTGAATAGTTGCTGCCTTTTTTGCAACTTCTGCCTGCTTGCCTAGTGGGCGAAGTTGACGACGAAGTTCAACGGTTAAATCTTGAACTCGAGCCATGTTAGCTTGCATTGATTCAAGTTTGCGCAGGGCTTTTTCTTTACGTTTACGGTGTTTGAGCACGCCAGCTGCCTCTTCAATAAATCCACGACGCTCTTCTGGAGTTGCCATCAATATTGCATCTAGCTGGCCTTGACCAACAATGACATGCATCTCGCGGCCGATACCTGAGTCGCTGAGAAGTTCTTGAATATCGAGCAAACGTGAAGCTTCGCCATTAATTTGATATTCAGATTGCCCGTTACGGAAAAGTATGCGAGAAATAGTTACTTCGGTGTACTCGATAGGCAGTGCTCCATCGGTGTTATCAATCGTTAATGACACCTCTGCGCGCCCAAGTGGTGCACGACCACTTGTTCCAGCGAAAATAACATCTTCCATCTTGCCGCCACGAAGGGACTTTGCGCCCTGTTCACCCATAACCCATGTCAGGGCATCAACGACGTTGCTTTTACCAGAACCATTTGGGCCAACGACACATGTAATTCCTGGCTCAAGACGCAGCGTGGTGCTAGAAGCAAAGGACTTAAAGCCTTTGAGGGTTATGCTCTTGAGGTACACGCGGTAAACCTATCGCGCCGCCTGCTTGTTTTTGGCGAAATTACTGCTCGGCAAGCTCAGTTTTTAGAGTTTCATATGCAATGCGGGCAGCTACTTGCTCAGCCTCTCGCTTACTTTTTCCGCTTCCCACCGCCACAGCGTTTCCGGCAACCATTGCCGTAGCCGTGAAATCTTTATCGTGATCTGGACCCTGTTCAGTAACAATGTATTCAGGTGCACCTTTTCCAAGGCTTGCCGCTAACTCTTGCAGGGCTGTTTTGCCATCTAACCCGGCACCGCGTGCAACGGCTGAATCCAAAGTTGATGCAATCAATCTGCGCACAATCTCGGAACATTTCTCAAAGCCACATTGAAGATACACAGCGCCAATTAAGGCCTCCAGGGCATCGGCAAGTAAAGAGTTTTTATCACGCCCATTTGTTACTTCTTCACCTTTACCAAGGCGGATATATTGCCCAAGTTCTAAAGTTCGTGCGATATCTGCCAGCGCACGCATGTTAACCACACCTGAGCGCAGTGGTGATAAATGTGATTCATCCAAATCGGGATAACGTTTATATAGTTCTTCAGTAACAATTAAGCCCAGAACGGAATCTCCAAGAAATTCAAGACGCTCATTTGTTTCTTTGCTCGCAGATTCGTAGGCAAATGAACGATGCGTAAAAGCTAACTCCAGAAGTGCCGGTTCAAGTTCCACCCCCAGCGCTTCATTGAGCATAGAACTAAGGATCAAACCTCTAGAACTTGACGGCGGTTATAGGTTCCGCATGTTGGGCAAGCTGTGTGCGAAAGCTTTGGAGATTGGCATTGTCCGCATGTTGCTAAAGAGGCAGCAGTTGTCTTCCACTGGCTACGGCGTGAGCGCGTCTTTGAACGCGACATTTTTCGCTTTGGTACTGGCACGGTTGCAACCTCTTCTTATCTATCTCTACAAGCAGCGGTGGCTGCAAGGGGTAAGTATCCCCCAAAAGTCCCAATTCTTGAAATCGGCCCCCTTACTCCAGATCCAGCCCCTTCAAGGAGGCCCAGCGGGCATCTATAACCTCGTGAGCGTGATCGCCAGGTAGCTCTGCCCACTTGCCGCCGCACTCTGGACAGAGCCCAGGGCAATCATCACTGCAGAGTGGATTGATAGGAAGCTCGAGAACAATGGCATCTCGGATAGGTGGCTCTAGGTCCATGATGTCACCATCCATCATCTGCTGATCATCTTCGCCCAGATCATCGTCTTCTTCGCTTTTTTTCTTCTTCTTTGGTCTCTCTAACTTCTGAGCGTAGTAATAGAGCTCTTGCACTGTGCGTTCAATCTCTATTTCAACTGGGTCTAAGCAACGTGTGCACTCGCCTTTAGCAATGGCGAAGATATCTGCAGTCAGCAATACGCCTTCTGTGACTGATTCCAAGCGGACATCCACTTCGATTATTTCCCCAGCAGGAACTGAGATTAATTCAACCCCTAATTTTTCTTGAACTACGATGTCGAGCTCATACTCCTTCATCTCCCCTGCACGACGTGCAAGCTCATGCGTATTGAACTTAAAAGGCTCCGGTAGGCGTGCCATAGGAGTTAGTCGGCATCTGAGAGTTGCGAAAGAACATCTTTATCATTTGCACCAGCTAAGCGTTCACGGCCACGTGCAACTGCATCTTGAGTCTTATTCAAAATCACTTCAAGCGTGGCTAAGCGGCCATCTATGTATTCCTCAACTTCTTGCTTTTCTTGATTACCTAATGTGCGAGCCTCATCCAGAATCTTTCTAGCCTCATCGCGTGCCATTTGCACGATAGAGGTCTGCTCAACCATTCTCGCCACATCTTCTCTAGCCATAGCAATCATCTGCTCGGCGCTCACGCGGCCCTCTTCAATAATGGCATCACGGGCAGCAATAAGCTTTTGTGCAGATTCAAGATCATTCGGCAGCGCCTCACGTGCCTCATCTAAGAGCTCAAGCATCTCACCGCGGTGAACAACACAGCTAGCTGAAAGTGGAACACCTCGAGCCTCTTCGACCATGGTGATTGCAGATGTTAACTTTTCAACTGAATCCATTTTCTATTTCCCGCCTACTCGAACTTTGAGCGCTGCATTTATCGATGGTGGCACCATTGTGGAGACATCTCCCCCATAGTGGGCGAGCTCCTTAACTAAAGATGATGATAAGAATGAGTGTGTGGGTGAAGTTGCCATGAACATGGTTTCAACCCCTGAGCTTTGAAGATTTACTTGTGCCATTTGCAGCTCATAATCAAAATCGCTCACTGCGCGCAAACCTTTAACGATTGTTTGAATAGAATTGCTCTTGCAATAATCAACTAGTAATCCAGACCATGAATCTACGCTGACATTTGACAGATGAGACGTAGTTTCTCGGATCATTTCAATGCGCTCAGCAACTGTAAAAAGAGATGATTTTGTGCGATTTTCAAGCACGGCAATCACAACATGATCAAAATGGGCGCTGGCGCGAGAGATGATGTCGAGATGACCAAATGTGATTGGATCAAAGGATCCAGGACAAACCGCGCGTCTCATGGTCTAAACGCTAGCAAGAGATGGGACAGTTATCCATTCTCAGGCGTGTAATTGCCATAGAAAATCGTGGCCTGACCATAGTTACGTTCGCGCACTGCGCTAAAGCCTTCAGGCCATGAAAAACCGGAACGTTTTGCCGTGCGCTCAACTGCAATCACCGCATCATCTTTGAGGAAAGCACCAGCACGCAATTTAGTTAATACATCCTCAACTTCTGTGTTAGAAAAATCATAGGGTGGATCCACATACACAATGTGGTATTTCTCCTTTGGTGGATCGCTAACAAATCTTTGCGCTGACATTGAGTAGAGATGAAATTTTCCGGCTGGTTTATTTTTATTGACTAGTTCATAGTTATTCTCAATCGTTTTTTGTGCCTCAGGATCTTTTTCAACGATATGAACGAGTGTTGCTCCGCGTGAGAGGGCCTCAAGTGCAATTGCACCTGATCCTCCAAATAGATCTAAAACGTGGAGCCCTAAAAAATCACCGAACTCTGAAAGAAGGGAAGAGAACAAGCCTTCACGTGCACGATCAGATGTTGGTCGTGTGGCACCGGCCACTGTGCCCAGAGTGCGACCTTTAGCAACACCTGCAATGATTCTCAACGCATCAACCCTTATCTAAATAATCCACGGCCATATCATTAGCCATAGCGTTTAATTCTTTCTTTAGCGCAGGATAACTTGTTAAATCCAAAGATGTCGCAATCAAATCTTGGGCGGCAGTTCTAGCCTTTTCGATCAACTCTTCATCGCGCAAAACCCGAAGTAGGCGCAGATGTGATTGAGTTCCAGATTGAGATGCACCTAAAACATCTCCTTCTCGGCGCTGCTCTAAATCGATGCGAGAGAGTTCAAATCCATCAACAGTTCCAGCCACTGCATCTAAGCGTTTGCGCGCTGGAGATTCGGTAATGGCATGTGTCACGAGCAAACAGAGCCCCGGTGAAGTTCCGCGTCCCACACGACCGCGCAGCTGGTGAAGTTGTGAAACTCCAAAGCGATCTGCATCCATAATTACCATCATCGTTGCATTTGCAACATCCACTCCCACTTCAATTACTGTCGTAGTGACTAAAACATCTATCTCACCGGCGGCAAAGGCCCTCATCGTGGATTCTTTTTCTTCACTGCTCAGGCGCCCATGCAGCTTTGCAACGCGCAAGCCAGCTAAATCGCCCCCATGCAGGCGGGGTGCAAGCTCTTCAACGGATGCGATATCACTTGATTCTGTCCCAAAGAGAAAATCAATATCAGCGTTCTCATCACTGCCAGCGGCAATGCGCGGTGCCACAACGTATGCCTGATGTCCGTGCCCGACTTCTTCACGGATACGTGCCCATGCACGTTGCAAATATGTTGGTTTTTCCATGACAGCAATGACATGCGTTGTGATGGGCTGGCGACCCAGTGGAAGCTCGCGCAATGTTGAGACATCTAAATCACCAAAGACTGTCATAGCAACCGTTCGTGGAATTGGGGTTGCAGTCATGACAAGTAGATGTGGAGGCTTTTGTGCCTTTTCCTTGAGAGCATCTCGTTGTTCAACACCGAAGCGATGTTGCTCATCAACAACGATGAGACCCAAATCTTTGAACTCAACTCTCTCCCCCAGTAATGCATGAGTGCCAATAATGATTCCCGCATCACCTGATGCGGCTATGGCAAGTGCTGCTTTGCGCGCTGGGGCATTTTGTGAACCAGTGATTAAAGTTACTTGCGTTGCACTTTCTTGTGATCCCAGAGTTCCACCTTGCGCAAGCGGTCCTAAGAGCTTTTCTACTGTTCGCAAGTGCTGGGCGGCCAGAACTTCAGTTGGTGCAAGCAGGGCTGCTTGTCCCCCGCTATCTACAACGGCCAACATTGCACGCAGCGCCACAATTGTTTTACCTGAGCCAACTTCACCTTGTAGTAATCGATGCATCGGATGGTCTTGGGCTAAATCAGCTTCAATTTCAGCGCATACAACCCTTTGTCCACCAGTTAATTGGAAAGGCAATGAAGCATCAAAGCTATCCAGAATTCCGCCTTTGATTGCTTTGCGAGAGGCTGTATTGAGTTTTCTTAATTCATTGCGGCGCAAAACAAGCAGTGATTGAAGCAAGAAAGCTTCATCAAAAGTTAAACGCTCACGAGCACTTTCTGCGCCGGCTAGATCTGCAGGACGGTGCAGTTGTGCTAAGGCCTGATGCAACGTGGGATAGCCAAAGCTACGTCGTATGTGTTCAGGGAGGAAATCTTCCACCTCATCGAGTGAATCAATGGCCATCTCAACACATTTGGAGATCTTCCACGAAGGCATCTTCGCACTTGCTGGATATACTGGAAGATACTTTCCAGCAAAAGAACTTGCTGCGGCATCAACATCATTGCCATCTGGAATCATCTCATAATCAGGATGAGCCAACTGCTTCTTGCCATTAAATACACCTACTTTGCCGGCAAATAAACCTTGACGCCCGGCTTTTAACTCTTTTTCGCGCCACCCTTGATTGAAAAAAGTAAGTGAGAGTTTGTCGGTGCCATCGGTGACTACTACTTCAAAGATGCTTCCTTTGCGCCCGCGCAGCGGTCTATTACTTGAAGTAAGAACTTCGGCCAAAATAGTTACTTCATCGCCTTCAACTAACTCTGAAATATCTGAGAGCTCGCCTCGAACTAAATACCTACGTGGATAGTGGCGCATCAAATCACCAACTGTTTTAATACCAAAAGTATCGATGAAGACTTTGGAAGTTCGATCTCCAATAACTGAGGAGAGTTTGCTTTCAAGATCTGCCATGGAGGCATTCTCTCGTATGAGTTGGAAGAGAGCGCAGTTAACGCGCCATAGTCAGAGTTTTATCACAATCTAACCAGCCAGAGTGTGTGATTACGATTGCTATTTTGTGATCTAACCACTTGGAGATAGAGATCTCTAATCTGCGGGCAAGAGCGGCATCTAGATGTTCGGTAGGTTCATCTAAAATATACACATCTGCATCTGCAAGCAGTACGCGAGCTATTGCTAGGCGCTTTGCTTCCCCGCCAGATATAACCCTGCCAAAATCTCCAATAATCGTGTCTAATCCAGATTCGAATTCGCGCAGCAAGCCATCTAGTTCTACACATTCAAGTGCTGCAAGAATCTGCTCGTCAGTGACATTTTGATTGGCAATCTTCATATTCTCACGAAGAGAAGTATTAAAGATGTGTGAGCGCTGAACTGTTCCAACAATCCGGCCACCGTTGCCACTCAAGCTGCACAGTTCTTGATTGTTAACTTGTATAGATCCCTTGTAGGCAAGCAGTGAGAGTAAGCCCATCGCTAGAGTTGATTTACCACTGCCACTGCGACCTCTGATGACAAGTAATTCACCTGCCTTAACATCAAAATCTACAGGGCGCATGAAATCTACATCCCACGCAACTCGTGCTGCGACCGCCTTTATGGAAGAAATCTCTTCGCTTAATTGACGACCCTGTTGCACCTCGGTACTTTGCTGCATTAAATTATCAACTGAATGCTGAGATTTTAATAACTTACCGGCGGTAAATAAGTTGGGATACCACGCCGTGACCGCTTCAAAAATAACAAGCGGCAAAAAGATAAGCATGCTCACCTGCACCGGTGGTATCGCCTGAGTTTCGGCCAATGAATATGCCAGCAAAGAAAGTCCAACTACGCAACCAGCTATTAGAAGATTGGTGAGAGTGGAATATCCAAAGATACTTTTTAGGAGATTCTCCTCCTTTGCACGTATTTCCTTTTCCTCTGTTTGTGATGCATCTAAGTTCTCATCTAAGTAACCATAAATCGCTGCTTCAGCCACGCCTTGCACACTGGTTTGAATAAGCTGCGTATATGAGTTCTCGCTGCCCTCGATGTCACGGGCGATATGTTCACTCTTATTCTTGATTAGTTTTGGAACAATAAACAAAAGCATTACGCTTGCTGGAAAAGTGATTGTGAGACTTTGTGGGTGTATCCAAAAACCTAATAACGCTCCTGTAAGAACAGAGATGACCGCAGTTGCGTGCGGCAGTTTGATACGCAACTGATATTCCTGAGCTCTTTCAACATCATCAACAATAGTTTTCACCGCGGTACCAGAGCTTAAACTTCGGGATGCAGCTATAGAACGAGAAGCAATATTTGAATAAATCCCTACTCTAAGTTTAGTAAGACGCGCAAAGACGGTTTTGTGACTTACCAGTCGCTCTGTATACCGTGCAGCTGAACGAAATATTCCAAAAAAACGAACCATAACAATGGCAACACTTAACGTCAGAATCGGAGGGTGCGAGGCGGCCATAGTGATCAGCCAAGCACTAGAAATCGTAAGTCCTATCCCTCCAATAAATGCAAAAGCACCAAGGAAGTATGCAAGGAGCATCATAAGAGTCCACCTCGAACAAATGTTGATGTCGTATCTGCTTCAATCAACAATGAAAGGTCGTGTGAAATGCAGATAACAATTGCTCCACTAGCTGCATATGCTCGTAGTGCTAGCAAAACTTGATCACTACTCTCTTGATCTAAATCAGCGGTAGGTTCATCTGCAACGATAAGTCGAGGCTTAGCTGCCAGAGCACGTGCAATTGCAATCTTTCTTATTTGTCCGCCAGATGCCGCAGAGCCACCTTCACTCGAACTTGCCAAAGACGTATCAAGTCCTTGAGGCAAATCTGAAATTGAAAGTCCACAACTTGCAAGCAGCGCAATAATGTCGGCATCCTTGAGGGAATTATCTACTAATCTAAATTGCTTGCGTACAGTGCCAGATGCAAGTGCAGGGTTTTGTGGAATCCAGCCAACAACTTTGAACCATGAGTCTCGAAGAGTAGGGCCTAGTTCAATATCATCGGCAACAACTTGGGCTTGATTGCTCATGCCCAACAAATTCATTGCAAAACTAGTCTTACCAATTCCAGATTCACCGACTATGAAATGAAAATCACCAGAGCTCAGTTGGTTCGGTGCAATAGTGGAGTTGATGCGCCCCGCAATATTGAGGTTCCATTGCTGCCAAGAAATGGTTGAAAGAGCGGAAAAATCATGGCGAATTTGTACAACCTTTTCTTCCGAGATACTTCTCATAGCGCTTAATTCAGCTAAGGCTTGTGTGCCATCTGCTGAGGCATGAAAAAGTGAAGCGGCATTTCGGAGCGGGAAATAAACCTCTGGCGCCAAAATTAACACTGCCAAGGCATGAGCAAAGGAGATGTGATCATCAACTAGGCGAATTCCGATTGATACTGCAATTAAGGCAACTGAAATAGTTGCACATAATTCAAGTGCTAAGGCCGATAAAAAGGAAATCCTCAGAACTTTCATTGTCTCATCTGTGTAGCGATCCCCCATCTCTTTGATTCGAAGGCTCTGGGTGCTATGGCGGCCAAATATTTTCAACGTCACAAACCCACGTAATGAGTCTTCAAAGTATTGAGAAAGTGAACCTAAAGTCTGCCATTTCTTTGCCACCGAGTCGGCAGTGTATTTACCAATCAGAGTGCCAAATATCGGAATTAAGGGCAGAGTCACAATTGCAATGAACCCTGATAGTGGATCAAGAAATAATAGTGTTGCAATAACGACAGCCGGTGTGATTGAGGAAAAAAACAGCTGAGGCACAAAGCGCCCTAGATAGATATCCAACGAATTGAGGCCCTTAACTAATAGGACACTCATATGTGAAGCGGAGAGATTTGAATAAGCATCCAGCGAGCGTGTTATCTCACTGCGTAGTTCCTGCTTAATGCGCACAGCTTGCCTGCTGCACCAATATTCAAAGCTGGATTGGAAAATCGCTCGAAAACACCATGCGCAGGCTAGATAGATTAAAAGCGTGGGTGCAGACAGTTCATGGTTGATGATCTCAACAATAAGTGAACTCAATATCAGCGCACTAAGAACAATGGCCACTGACCACAACATGGCAGCGGTAATTGCTACAAACAAAACTCTGCGGCTACCGCCCCTGGAGAGCAATAGCCGCAGATCGGAGGATTTCACTTATGCAGGATATGACTTACTGCATCGAGAACGCCATGTTCTGGATTGATAATCTGGGATGCGCTCACGCGCTTCCTAAATACCCAATATGTCCAGCCCTGATAAATCAGAACAAGTGGAGTCAAAACCACTGCAACCACCGTCATCACTTTGAGTGTGTAATCGGTGCTTGATGCATTAGTGATTGTGAGATCAAATTCTGAGCCAAGTGAACTTGGCATCACACGTGGATATAAGGCATAGAAGAGTGTGGAAACAAAGACGGCGATAGTTCCAGCTGAGAATATAAATGCCCAACCTTCACGACCAATCAGGTTCGCCGCCATGCCTGCCACCCAGAGAAGAGCCACGATGATGGAGAGGGTTAACACACGTGTATTAATCGCCGGCAGCATCAGATTGGTCCAGGCTAAGAATCCAACTGCAGCAACAGCTGCAACTAGACCTGAACTCTTGGCAATCGCCTGGGCGCGCACTCGGATTTCTCCCGCAGTTTTCAGAGAGAGAAAGACCGCACCATGGGTAAGGAAGACCGTCAGAGTTACTACGCCACCCAGAAGTGCATATGGGTTGAGTAAGTTGAAAAATCCACCTGTGTATTCAAGTGAACCACTGGCAGCTTTTTCAATTGGAACTCCACGAACGATATTTGCAAAGGCAACACCCCATAGGAGTGCAGGTATTGCACTAGCGATAAAAATTGCTACATCCCAACGCTGACGCCATTGAGCTTTGCCATATTTACTGCGATATTCAAATGCCACGCCACGGACAATGAGTGAAACTAAAATCAGAAATAGCGGCAGATAAAAACCGCTAAACAATGTTGCATACCACTCTGGGAATGCTGCAAAAGTTGCACCACCTGCGACAAGTAACCAAACTTCATTACCGTCCCAGACCGGTCCAAGAGTTGTTAAAACCGCTCGACGATCTGCTTCATTTTTCGAAACTGCTCGAACAAGCATTCCAACACCAAAGTCAAAGCCTTCCAGAATGAAGTATCCGACCCATAAAACTGCGATTAACAAAAACCATACGGTTTGAAATGTCATCTCCCTACCCCTTTCTTAATAGGCCATCACTAGTTGTTTGTCTTCACTTCCACCAAGTTGTGGATCTGCATAATCAAGCTCCTCTGCAGGTCCCATCTTGATCACTCGCAAAGTAAGTCCAACTTCAATAAATGCAAGGACTCCGTACAGGAGTGTGAAGACGATCATTGTGAACAAAACCGCTCCGGCTGAAACAACTGCACTCACGCCATCTGCAGTCTTGATAAGTCCAAACACTGCCCATGGCTGGCGGGCGGTTTCGGTAAATATCCAACCAAATGAGTTCGCAGCCAGAGGAATAAATGGAAGTGAAACCATTGCTGGATAAAACCACTTACCCTTAGGAGTTGCGCCTTTTCGCATTTGCCATAAGCCAAGGAGTGCAAAGAAGACACCAATAAATCCAAATCCCATCATTAATCTAAATGACCAGTAGGCAAGTGGAATATTTGGTGTGTAGTTACCAGCACCATATTGCTTGTCATAGGCGGCTTCTAAGTCGTTCACTCCTTCTACGACTCCATTAAAATTACCTGTAGACATGAACGATAGAACTGAAGGCAGGCCAATCTGGAATACAGATTGTGAGCCATCCAAAGTTCCAAGAGTAAAGAGTGAGAAGGGAGCATTTGCAGATGAGTCATAGAGAGCTTCTGCTGCTGCCATTTTCATAGGTTGTTGATCTGTCATTACTCGAGCAGTTAAATCGCCAGATATTCCAACGAGAATAAAGCTAACCACCATTGTAATTGCACCTAGTTTGAATGTGCCACGAGACATTTGAAGATCTTTACCTTTGATGATTAGGAATGCTGATATACCTGCAACAAATGCACCTGCAGTAAATGCTGCAGAGGGAATTGTGTGAAAGAAGGTTGCTAACGCAGTTTTTTGCGTAAGCACTTCAACGATGTTAGTCAGTTCAGCACGGTTCTTGCCAGCGTTATATGTATAAGCGACAGGGTGTTGCATCCATGCGTTTGCTGCCAAAATAAAATAAGCTGATATTAAAGTGCCCGTTGCTGCCATCCAAATAGTTATTAGGTGCAGCTTCTTAGATAAGCGATCCCATCCAAAGATCCAAAGACCTAGGAATGTTGATTCTAAGAAGAAGGCAAGCAGGCCTTCCATGGCAAGTGGTGCGCCAAAGATGTCACCTACAAATCGACTATAGGAGGACCAGTTCATTCCAAATTGGAACTCTTGAACTATTCCTGTCACAACTCCAATTGCAAAGTTAATGAGAAATAATTTGCCGAAAAATTTAGTGGCGCGCAGATAGTGCAACTTGCCAGTGCGATACCAAGCAGTCTGAAGGCCTGCGACCATGAAGCCCATACCTATAGTGATTGGCACGAATAAGAAGTGATACACGGTAGTAATGGCAAATTGCCATCTAGCTAGATCTAAGGAGTTCATGAAACCCTTTTCCCCGATTCTGAACCGCTTTTGCCGGCTCACAGGTAATCCTCCGCTTGAAAAGTTGTGGGCACATTAAAAAAACCATGGGCTAGCCCTCATGTTGCCTAACTCACGCCCAGGCTCAGTCCACGCTCAGCGCTAATTGGCTTCCTGCCCCGCCTACGAGGTACCCTTACGCTCTGTTCCCAATGGAACGAGATTCATCAGAGTTAAAAGGAGTACCGCTGTGGCATCAACATGCGATATCTGTGGCAAAGGGCCCAGCTTTGGCAATAACGTTTCACACTCTCAGGTAAAGACACGTCGCCGTTGGAACCCAAATATTCAGCGCATGCGCACCTTGGTTAACGGAAACACAAAGCGTCAAAACGTCTGTACTTCATGCCTCAAGGCTGGGAAAGTTACACGCTAACTAATTGTGCTTAACTGAAATGGCGCCAGGTTTCTGGCGCTTTTTTCATTTCTAAACCACGTACTCCATTGCCCTCTTTCACCACGCCCACACACAGACCAGGCAGATCTTTTCCTATGGCCAGAAAGACATGATCTTCTCCCCCTGCAAAAATCCACTGCCAGACATCTACGCCAGCACCTGCTGCCAATTCGGATAACTGCCCAAACTCTTCACTTGCCTTAAAGTCTTCGGGATCAAAAACCAACTGCACGCCAGATGCATCTGCTACCTGCTCGGCTTGGATAACTAACGCATCACTGATGTCACACATCGCATGGGCACCTGTATGTGAAAAAGCAACTGCCATTGCATAATCAAGAGTAGGAGAACGGAACTCTTCCGCCGCATAGCTTTCTAAATCACTTAACTCGCCTTTTTCAATACAGGCAAGCCCAGCCGCCGACCATCCCGGCAGTGAAGACAGATAAATTAAATCTCCTACTTGTGCGCCTGTTCGCGTAATTACCTTATCCACTTCACCCAGCGCACTCATTGAAATTACTTTGGCAGGCCCTCGAGCTAAATCCCCACCGACCACAACTGCCCCGCAACTACTGGCCTCATGTTTTATCCCTTGCGCCAGTTCACAAATCCACTCCATCGACTCTTCACCGGTCAAAGTAAGCGCTACTACCAGATAGGTAGGAGCAGCTCCCATGGCATAGATATCTGCCAGATTTGCAGCCGTTATTTTGCGCCCAATCTCAAATGCACCTGACCACTGGCAGTTAAAGTGAGTGCCTTCTACTGCAATATCTGTTGTCATTACTGTGTGTTCACCTGTTGCAACAACTGCAGCGTCATCGCCGATTCCAACCTGAACGCCTCGATGATTACTGCCAAAGATCTGCGCAAGTGCGCCGATTATCTGGGCTTCATTTAAGGTCATAGTGAGAAGAGTAATCGACTAGCCAGGTGCCACATCTCTGAAGTAGCCTGTACCCACCAACGAAAGGAAACTCTTATGTCAGTTCAGGCCTACATTTTGATTCAAACCGAGGTCGGCAAAGCAGGATCCGTAGCAAAAGCTGTTTCAGCTATCGCTGGTGTAACTCTGGCCGAGGGCGTTACTGGTCCATACGATGTCATTATGCGTGCAGAAGCACCCAGCATGGAAGATTTCGGTCGCGTGATTTTATCCAAGGTCCAAGGTGTTGCAGGTATTACTCGCACCCTGACCTGCCCAGTTACGTACCAATAAAAACTTTCCCATATGAGCACGCTCTATACAAACGCGCGCTTTTGGTCATCTGGCAAAGAAATCTTTCATGACTTACTCGTTAAAGATTCACTCATCCTTGCCGTAGGTGAAGATGTAAAAAAATTCACGGCTGAGACAACAATTGATTTAGATGATGCCTTTGTCATCCCAGCTTTCCTAGATGGCCATGCACATCCCATTTTTGCAGGACGCGAGGCTGCTGGCCCAAGAATTAATGGCATCACCAGCATTGAAGAGATCAAAACCCAAGTAAAAGCTTTTGCAGATGCACACCCTTCCATAACCTGGATTATTGGTGGTGCTTATGAAGCTGCAATCATTGAAGGGGGAGATTTTGATGCCAAGTGGCTTGATGAAGTAGTTAGTGATCGCCCCGTAGTTTTACACGCCGTAGATCACCACACTATCTGGGTTAATTCAAAAGCACTCGAGTTGGCTGGCATAACACATGCAACGAAAGATCCCCAAGGCGGTACTATCGCCCGCAATAGTGATGGCAGTGCAAAAGGAACCTTGCGCGAGCCATCTGCTATGGCATTAGTTCTAGATCACGCTCCTGCCAACATCCTGGAAAGTGATATTGCTGCAATCACGTATGCCTGCAAGGAATACAGAAAAACCGGTGTGATAGCAGCCATTGATTCATGGTGCGATAAAGATATGGCAAAGGCATATATCGCCGCTGCGCAAACTAATGAGTTAACAATTGCTTTTAATCTTTCTCTCCTTGTAACTCCCACCACTTGGTCTGGCGCAATTGATGATTTCAATGAAATTCGCGAGCAGTGCCAAGAACTTGATAATCCATCACAACTACAACCCAACAGCATTAAGTTTTTACTCGATGGTGCCTTATCTGCAGGAACTGCCTATTTAACGCAAGCCTATGAAGATGATCCAACCTCGCATGGAATCACAATGTGGAAGGAAGAAGAACTACTCAATGCCTTAATTGCCTATGATGCAATGAAATACCAGGTGCACTTACATGCCATCGGAGATGCTGCTGTGAAGCAGGCATTAGATGCTCTAGAAGCCATGCAAAGAATTAATCCCACTTGGGATCGACGTCCTGTCATTGTGCATGCCCAGTTAATCCGCGATGAAGATCTTCCTCGCTTTGCTCAATTGGGCGTGATTGCAAACATCCAACCGCTCTGGTGCTATTTAGATCCCATGAATAAAAAACTCATAGCCCCACGTATTGGTAACGCTAGAAACAACCAGCAATACCGTCTTCGTTCAATGCTAAATGCTGGTGCCATGATTGCCTTTGGTAGTGATTGGCCAGTCACAAGTCACATTCCCATGGATGCCCTTTCTATCCCCGTGACTCGCACACATGAAGCAGCTGGTGCCACCCAGCCATGGGTTATTGAAGAATCTCTCACAATGGATGAATCCCTTACCTTCTATACAAAAAACGCCGCCTATCAACTCTTTCGTGAGGATGAATATGGCGCACTGGAGGTTGGCATGAGAGCCGCGTTCTTAGTTTTAGACTCAGATCCTGCGCAAAACCCTGCAGCAAAGATCCTTGAACTAGTTTCCTAAAACTGAGTTAGTGCGAAGCAAAGCAGTTTCAATCAAAGTTGTAATCACGCTCGTGTAATCAACACCACTTGCTGCCCACAGCTTTGGATACATAGATGTTCCCGTAAAGCCCGGCATAGTGTTGATTTCATTAATAATAATCTCGCCCTTATCGGTATAGAAGAAATCACATCTAGCTAATCCGCTACACCCCAACGCCTTAAATGCCTGGACAGCTTTTTCACGGATTTCTTCAGCTGCATCTACTGGAATATCAGCAGGAATCCTTACAGTTGTAGCTCCATCTAAGTACTTGGCTTCAAAGTCATAAAACTCAAACTTGCTATCAATAATAATCTCACCTACTACTGATGCCTTTGCCACTCCTTGAGATTCAAGTACTGCACACTCAATTTCTCGACCCACTACTGCTTGCTCGATCATCACTTTGTGGTCATACAAAAATGCGTCTTTGAGCGCAATGTTGAGCGCGTCTACTGATTTAACTTTATGAGTGCCACGACTTGAACCACCTCTAGCTGGTTTAACAAAGACGGGATATGCCAGATCATCAATTGATACTTGCTTGTCCTTGCTCGATACAACAATTCCATCAGCAACCTTCATACCAGCTGCTGCAAAGATAGGCTTAGCAAAAGATTTATCCATTGCAACCGCTGATGCTAAAACCCCACTACCAACATAAGGCAGGTTTGCGATTTCAAAGAGGCCTTGAATCGTTCCATCTTCACCATATGGCCCATGCAGGACAGGAAAGACAACATCGATATTTAACGCTTTACCCGCAACGCAAAAACCATGAACATCGGCCACCACCGCAGGTGCTTTTTCATCAACTGAAGGGAGCTTTCCACCAACTATTTCTAGCCGATAATCATTAGGCAATAAAACCCAATTGCCAGCCTTAGTAATTCCAATCAGGATGGCTTTATATTTACTGGAATCTAAACCTTTAAGAACTCCTCCAGCTGAAACACAGGAAATCTCATGTTCACTACTTATTCCACCGAAAATCACCGCAACATTTAATGTACTCATCGGATGAAATTCTCTGCTCTCGTAGTAATTTCCATCAGGCGATCCAAAGCATCAGAGGGTGAAATCGTGCCGGCAACAACATCGGCTACGGCTTCAATAACTGGCACTTCAACTCCTACTCGGTGAGCAATCTCAAGAACTGCATTGGAGGAGGCTACGCCCTCCACGGTCTTAGCTACATTCTCACGCGCGATCTCCATCGAACCCGAGCGTCCAAGTACTTCGCCAAAGGTGCGATTACGAGAAAGTGGTGAACCACAACTTGCTACCAGATCGCCCATACCGGCTAAACCTGCAGCACTTAATGGTTCTGCCCCATGGGCAGCACACAGCCGTGCAACTTCATTTAACCCTCGAGTAATGAGCATCGCCTGCGTGTTTTCCCCAAAACCCATTCCAATTGAAATTCCCACTGCTAGCGCAATCACAGATTTGATAGCACCTGCTAATTCACAACCCAACACATCTGTGGATGTGTAAACACGGTAGTAGGGCGTTGCAAATAGTTTCTGAATCTTCTGCGCCAACAGCATTGTTGGTGCTGCCGCCACTGCGCCAGCGGGCTGACGCAATATCAACTCATTGGCCAAATTCGGACCTGTGATAAGTGAAAAGTTTTCACTCTTCATCTCTGCCTGAATTACCTCTGTCATGCGCGAAAGAGTGCTCACCTCAATGCCTTTGAGTGTACTGACATAGGTTGCGTGTGGATCGACCAAGTTTTTCCAACTCTTGAGGTTTTCTCTCAAAGTTTGCGCTGGTACGGCCAACACATAGATATTGGAATACGCAAAAGCTTGATGTAAATCTGTTGTGGCTTGGATGCCAAGTGGTAAGACATTGGCATCTAAATACTTAGCATTGGTGTGTTTGACGCTAATCTCATTCACAACGCTTTCATTGCGTCCCCACATGAGTACATGATTACCTGCATCAGATAAGACCTGGGCCATTGTGCTGCCCCATGCACCGGTACCAAGGACGGTTACTTTGCTCATCGCTTCTTTTTAAAGTTTCCAGTTCGAGGAAGAGTAGAAGTATGCGGATCGAAAATCTCAACTGGGCGTTTTTCGCCACGCAGTTCTTCCAGTAAATCTGTAATTGCTCTCATCACAAAAGCTGTGGCCTCTATTAACGCTTGCGCATCATTTTCTCTTCCATACCAAGGCGATAAATCCAAAGGCTTTCCCGCTAAAATCTTGATAGGTGTGCGAGGAAAAATCTTTATTTTCTTTTCATAGGTGGGCATCACAATCTGTGATCCCCATTGCGCAATTGGAATCACTGGCGACTTGGTCATGATCGCAAGACGTGCAAGACCGGTCTTGGCAACCATGGGCCACCCATTGGGATCTCGAGTAAGCGTGCCCTCTGGATAGACGCCTAAACAGTGGCCAGCTTCAAGAAGTTTCAGAGCATGTTCTAGGGCTTTAGCAGCGTCTTTGCCTTCTCTAGCAACAGGAACTTGACCAGCAGCTAGCAAAATCTTTCCAATCACTGGAACTTTAAAGACGCCTTCTTTGCCGATATAGCGAGGTGCGCGACCGCTTCGATAGAGAAAATGGGTAAAGAACAAAACATCTAAATACGAAACGTGATTACTGGCCACAATTACCCGGCCGGTCTGCACAATATTCTCAGCCCCGCGCCATTGCTTCTTGCCCACACAATTTAAAATAGGAATCACAATCTTTGTGCAGATTTTAAAGGTCAGATTTGTTCCAAGAGGTTTTCCTTGTGGCGGTGCATATGAAACTGTGTAATCCGCCATGTAGGCAATAGTAACCAATGAGCATAAGAAAACGGGGCCGGCGTGAGCCGACCCCGTTACCTAAACTACGGTGCTTACTTCTTCTTAGCCTTCTTAGCAACCTTTTTCTTAGCAGGTGCCTTCTTAGCTACCTTCTTCTTTGCAGCCTTCTTTGCTGGAGCTTTCTTTGCAGCTTTCTTTGCTACTGGCTTTGCCTTAGCAACTGGCTTTGGTTCTGGCTTTGGAGCAGGTCCGAGCTTGCGCTCACCTGAGATGACATCCTTCAAACCCTTTGCAGGCAAGAAGCGAGCCTTCTTGGAAGCCTTGATCTTGATTGTTTCGCCAGTAAATGGGTTACGTCCCATGCGAGCCTTGCGATCAACCTTCTTGAACTTACCGAAATCGTTAATCATGACATCTTCGCCCTTTGCAAGGTTGCGAACAATAGTGTCAAAAACGATATCTACAGCGTGTGCTGCTTCCTTCTTGCTGTCGTTGAAATGTGGTGCCAACGCCGCAATGAATTGGGCCTTATTCATTGAAATCCCCTTATTACGCGTAAATGTTAAGCAATTGCTTAACGTGTTCATAAACTTACGCGTATTTATAGGGTGATTAGGCTATTCATGAAGGTGTGTCGCGAATTAATTTTTTAATGAAATTACGAAAAATCGCTGTTTTTATGCGTAGAAAACCCTCAATTCCAAGTTGAGAGTTTTTCATCACCACGCTCACCCCTACCTAAATCTCAGTGATTTACGCTTGTTTTTCCGTAGTTACCCGCGAATAGGAAGCGTTGCTGGCTTAAGAGTTGTTCGAGATTTCTCAAAAGAAGCAATGGAATCAGCGTTTTTAACGGTCAAACCGATGTCATCTAGACCCTCCATTAAACGCCAGCGGGTGTAGTCATCGATAACAAATGGCACAACGACGTTGTTATAGCTCACTGTGCGAGTTTCAAGGTCAACGCTGACAGAAGTAGCTGGGTTAGCCTCAATTGCCGCCCAGAGCGCCTCTACATCGCTTTGATCGATGATGACAGTAAGGAGACCACCTTTGAGTGAGTTACCGCGAAAGATATCGGCAAAGCGGCTAGAGATTACGACTTTGAAACCATAGTTCTGCAGCGCCCACACTGCGTGTTCACGAGATGATCCAGTACCAAAATCAACGCCTGCCACAAGAATTGTGCCAGCCTTGAATTCGGCCTTATTTAATACAAACTGCGGATCATTGCGCCAAGCAGAAAACAATCCATCTTCAAAGCCGCTACGAGTTACGCGCTTTAAATAAACTGCAGGGATGATCTGATCTGTATCAACATTGCTGCGACGAAGAGGAACTGCAGTGCCAGTGTGCTTAATGAATTTTTCCATGATTTGCTCCTTAGAGATCTGCAGGTGAAGAGAGAGTTCCGCGCAGGGCAGTTGCTGCCGCTACTAGTGGACTTACTAAGTGAGTACGTCCGCCCTTACCTTGGCGTCCTTCAAAGTTTCTATTTGATGTTGACGCAGAGCGCTCTCCCACAGCCAACTGATCTGGATTCATACCCAAACACATGGAGCATCCAGCGTTTCGCCATTCGGCACCTGCATCGATAAAGAGTTTATCCAGACCTTCTGCTTCAGCCTCAAGTCGCACTCTGGCAGAGCCTGGAACTACCAACATGCGAAGTGTTGAGGCGATCTTCTTGCCCCTGACAACTTCAGCAGCAGCTCGTAGATCTTCAATGCGACCATTAGTGCATGAGCCCAAGAAAACAGTGTCAATGGCTATCTTTTTAAGGGGTGTGCCAGCCTCTAGACCCATATAGACAAGTGCGCGCTCTGCAGCCCCTCGTGCTTCTGGATCTGCAATATCTGCTGGGTTTGGAACATTTGAACTCAGTGATGCACCCTGGCCTGGATTAGTTCCCCAAGTAACAAATGGTTCTAGGTCATCGGCGTTGAGATTTACTTCAACATCAAATTGTGCATCGCTATCTGTATAGAGCGTGCTCCAGTATGCAACGGCAGCATCAAAATCCTGCGGTGCATGGGGCTTTCCTTTTATGTAATCAAAAGTAGTTTGATCAGGTGCAATCAGTCCGGCACGAGCACCAGCCTCAATAGACATATTGCACACCGTCATGCGAGACTCCATAGACAACGCACGGATTGCTGAACCGCGGTATTCAATGACATAGCCCTGGCCTCCGCCAGTGCCTATCTTGGCAATGATTGCCAAGATAATATCTTTTGAAGTCACGCCAGCCTTTAACGTTCCTTCAACATTTATCGCCATAGTTTTGGGACGAGCTAGAGGTAAAGTCTGTGTGGCTAAAACGTGTTCAACTTCAGAGGTTCCTATACCAAATGCCAGAGCGCCAAATGCGCCGTGAGTAGATGTGTGTGAATCTCCGCAAACAATTGTCATGCCCGGTTGTGTCAGACCTAGCTGTGGTCCAACGACGTGCACAACCCCCTGGTCTTTATCTCCTAATGAGTGGATGCGCACGCCAAATTCGGCGCAATTTGCACGCAAGGTATCCACCTGCAGCTTTGACACAGGATCTGCTATGGGCTTATCAATATTAAGGGTTGGAACGTTGTGATCTTCCGTTGCAATGGTCAGTTCAGGACGTCGCACTGTGCGTCCAGCAAGGCGCAGACCATCAAAGGCCTGTGGGCTAGTTACTTCATGGATCAGATGAAGATCGATATACAAAAGATCTGGTTCGCCATCAGCGGAGCGAACAATGTGTTCAGCCCAAATCTTTTCAGCTAGCGTTTTACCCATCTGCTTGTCCTTACTCCTTCATTTGCTATATCACATAGTGGGATGTTAATATCACCCTATGAGCAGAAAGAATAGCGGAGTTGGCGTATTAGATAAAGCCGCATCGATTTTAAATACCTTAGAAGCTGGCCCGCATTCACTAGCAGAACTCGTTGCTGCCACAGGAATTGCCCGTCCAACAGCCCACCGCTTAGCTGTGGCGCTGGAGTTTCATCGCTATGTCGCCCGTGACCTCTCTGCTCGCTTTGTATTAGGCCCACGCGCCGGTGAACTCGGCGCAGCAGCAGGAGAAGATCGATTACTAGCTGCTGCTGCCCCAGCATTAGCCGCGCTTCGTGATGCAACGGGTGAGAGCGCCCAGCTCTATAAGCGACAAGGTGATCAAAGAATCTGTGTGGCAGTTGCAGAGCGTTTATCTGGTCTTCGTGACTCAGTTCCCGTTGGCGCAGCGCTAACTATGCAGGCAGGCTCTGCTGCGCAGATTTTGCTGGCTTGGGAAGATAGCGAAAAGATTCATCGCGGTGTTGCAAATGCCAGATTTAGCGCCGCACAACTTGCTGCAGATCGTCGTCGAGGTTGGGCGCAATCTGTAGGAGAGCGCGAGGCTGGAGTGGCATCTGTTTCTGCCCCAGTTCGCGGTCCCAATGGAAAAGTTATTGCAGCGGTCAGTATCAGTGGACCCATTGAGCGCTTAGGACGACAGCCTGGCCGCGTTCATGCTGCAGCCGTTGTTGCTACAGCTGCTCGCCTGAGTGAATATCTAGCTCGCGAATAACGCGGCCAATAACACCAAAGCCAAAACCTTTGCGCTGGAGCAGGGATTGAATTCTACGAATTTGAACGTCTGGTTCTAGGCGAGAGATAGTTGAATATTTTTTCATAGCCAAAAAAAAAGCTGTCCGGTATTCAGATTCATCATCAATCTCAGCTAGGGCTTCATCGATAGAGTTTTGATCTACTCCCCTGGTGCGAAGTTCACCGGCGATGATGCGCTTTGATAATTTCTTGGCGTTGTGACGAGATTGAGTCCATGCCTTCGCAAACTCGCCATCATTGATTAAACCGTTTTGGGTTAACTTATAAATTGTTGCATTGGCAATATCATCCTCAACGCCACGTTTTTTAAGGTGAGCCAAGAGCTCACCCTTACTCTTGGCCCGCGCAACCAAAGCATTTTGTGCAATGGCATATGCGATTGAGTAAGGGTCAGAGCCTTGGTCAACCTTTACAAATTGCAGGCTAATTAGAAATCAACCTCAGCGGTGGCTTCATCGATAGCTGCGATCAGATCTGCATCTACCTCGATTGGCACAAAGTGGGCGCGAATCTTGGCTTCAATCTCATTAGCTAGATCTGGGTTATCGATAAGGAATGTGCGTGCATTTTCCTTGCCTTGGCCCAACTGATCGGCTTCATATGTATACCACGCACCAGATTTCTTCACGATTCCAACTTCAGTTCCAAGATCAATTAATGAGCCTTCGCGTGAAATACCTGTGCCGTAAATGATGTCGAACTCAGCTTGCTTAAATGGTGGAGCCATCTTGTTCTTAACAACCTTAACGCGAGTACGGTTTCCCACAGCATCCTGGCCATCTTTTAGGGTTTCAATACGACGGATATCCAAACGAACTGATGCATAGAACTTTAACGCTTTACCACCAGTTGTTGTTTCAGGTGAACCGAAGAAGACACCGATCTTTTCACGCAACTGGTTAATAAAGATTGCTGTTGTCTTTGATTGGTGAAGAGCGCCAGTAATTTTACGTAGAGCCTGTGACATCAGACGTGCTTGAAGACCCATATGAGAATCTCCCATTTCGCCTTCAATTTCAGCGCGTGGAACAAGTGCTGCAACAGAGTCAACGACAACGAGGTCAAGGGCCCCAGAGCGAACTAACATGTCCATAATTTCTAATGCTTGTTCACCTGTGTCAGGTTGTGAAACTAGGAGTGCGTCAATATCAACGCCAAGCTTCTTTGCATACTCTGCATCAAAAGCGTGCTCAGCATCGATGAATGCACAGATACCACCTGCAGCTTGTGCATTTGCAATTGCATGCAATGTAAGAGTTGTCTTACCTGAAGATTCTGGTCCGTAGATTTCAACGATGCGACCGCGAGGCAATCCACCAATACCAAGTGCGATATCAAGTGCGATTGAACCAGTTGGAATTACTTCGACAATCTGGTTTTGACGATCCGACATCTTCATTACTGAGCCTTTTCCAAATTGACGTTCGATCTGGGCTAGGGCTGTGTCGAGGGCTTTTTGGCGCTCGCTTGTAGCTTTATCTTGTGCAGCATCGTTTGATTTATTTACTTTTTCAGTAGCCACTTACTTTCCTTTCGATAGAACGTCGTGTGACGTTTGGTCCTGGCCCAGAAGGTACGGAGACCTAACGACGGACCGCAGCGCTCGGGGGAAGAGCTGTGGGCGGAGGTTAGAACCGCTCTGGTTGTACTCGGATAGAGTATCCGAACATCTGTTCGAAAGGTAGCAGGCGGCACTGACAGATATGAGCGTGTCGCCAGCGCTCTACAGCCCCATACTTACCCCCATGCTCATCCTGCTTCCCCCCAGTGAGAAAAAGGGCAAAGAGCCAGGTCCGGCCATCACCGTCTATACCGGCGTGCTCTACCAAGGTCTGGGCTGGGCAACGTTGACTAAAGCTGCACAAGTGCGAGCACAGAAATCACTTGCAATCATCTCGGCTAAATACGGAAGTCTTAAATGCCTTGATCCCATTGAGCCCTATAAAGAAAAGATTGATGCAGCTCACATGCGAGGACCCATCACCCAAGTATTAGATGCCTTTGACACTGATTTAGTTATCGACTGTCGCTCTTCGACCTATCAAAGTGTTTGGACTCCCCCGGCTCATAAGAGTGTGGAGATAAAAGTCTTTAGCAAAGTTGATGGCGTGAAGAAAGTCATTACTCATATGTCTAAAAAGACTCGCGGTGAAGTAACGCGGATGTTACTGCTCTCTCCAATAATTCCCACTAATCCCCAAGAGTTAGCAGATATTGTCTCAACAGAATTTGAATGTGAACTCTTTGAAGCTAAGGCAAATGAGCCTTGGGTGCTAGAGGTTATCGCGCACTAGTTTGGCTAATGATTTTTACCATCAATTCCGGGTAATCCCACATCGGTGCATGTCCACAATTATCAATAACAATCCAAGAGGCATGTGCCGGCGCTAGCGAGCGCTCTTGTGATACAGGGTAGGGCAAAGTGTTATCGGTATCGCCAAAGAGGATTGTTACGGGAACGTTCTCTGGAACAAAGGTTTCAAATCGTCTGCCCAGCATGCCATCCCAAGCAGGAAAATATCCGGGTGCATGTCCCATTGCATATGCTGAGTCGTAGCAGATCTCATAACTGAGCTCTTGCCACTTGGGGCTTACCGATGCATATCCAATTTTGCGCAAGGCCATCATGTGTAGTCCAAGTTTTATAAAAGGCTTCAGCGCTTGAGCCATGTAGTATGAGCGCGCTTCACTCGGTGCACGTCCAGATGCTGGCTTTAACCATAGACCTGCAGGAGCAAGTCCTGTGAGAGTTTTGATGCGCTGGGGTTGATCTGCTGCCATTTCAAGTGCAATCCAGCCACCTAATGAATTACCTGCAACGTGAAACTCTCTAACTCCATATTCGCGCTCTACTGTTTCAAAGATTGCACGCCCCAGAGATTTGGGATCCATTGCCTGCCCTTTGCTATAAGGGCTTTTGCCATGCCCTGGCAGATCCACCGTTATCACGCGAAAACTTTTTGAGAGCGCAGGGATGATGGGTTTAAATGCGCTTGCAGCCGATCCCAAACCATGGATCAACACCAAAGGTGGATATGACGGATTTGTTTGCGTCAGGGTCGTAACAAGGCTCATTGTTAGTACTTATATTTTTCTGTCTCTTTGGGATGAGCCCTGCATACTGCCTTCCAAATCTCATCTGCCTCAAGGCCAGCAGCTAAGGCCTCATTAACGGTTTTGCTGCCTAATTCTGAAATGGCTATATCGGTGGGAAAGTGTGAGTGCTCGCCAAAGGAGAGCGCTAATCGCTCACGCAGATCAGAGATTCGCACGTGCAATAAGAAACTCTGCTTGGAGTCTGGAGTCCTCTGGCGTAAGGGGTGCAATCACTTGGCCAATTAACCAGCGTGTTGCAAGATCAGCCACAATCTGTGAACCAAGAATCATCGCAACTGCATCATTAAATTGCATCCATAGCGGATGATGGGTAGCTGCCATTACTTGAGTTAATGGTGCTGGATCCGCAACGCGCATCGTGGCAAGGGCTGCATCTGATGAGATCTCAAGAGATAAGAGTTCTAGGGCATCGGTGGGATTGGATGCACTCTGTGCGATACTTACTAATCTGCGAATCTCTAAATCACAGAGTGCGGCAAGGACTGATTCTTTATCTCGGTAATGGTTATACAAAGTTGCGCGAGAGACTTGGGATGTGTCAGCGATTTCAATCATCGACATCTTGGCTAAGCCAACAGTTGCAATTAAATTCTTAGCACCTTCAAGGATTGCACTTTGTGTGCGGCGATGAGTAGCAGCTTGTGGTGCGTACTTATTAAGCGGCATCGACGACTGTAAGAGTGATGCTCTCGCGGCTCTTTAACTCAAGTGCTACATCATTGAAAACACCAGAAAGTGAAAGACCTAGCGCAACACAAATAGCGTTTAGGAGTTCAGATGATGCTTCCTTTTGTCCGCGTTCTACTTCTGATAAGTAGCCCAGTGAGACACGGGCATCACGAGCAACATCGCGAAGAGTGCGATTTTGTGATGTGCGGGCAGCGCGAAGAGTCAGACCAACTGCTTCACGAACTAGAACCATGGGCCCTCCTCCTTTTTACGCTCGGTCTCTAAGGATACGCGCAAAAGTGGCAATGGCGCTTGCCGCAGCTGCGTTTCGCACAGATTCTCGCTCACCAGATAAGGATAATTCGATGCTCTGAGATACCGGGCCGGCGATTGCTACCCACACCATGCCCACTGGATGGCCATCTAATGGATTAGGTCCAGCAACTCCTGTTGTTCCAATGGCCCACGTTGTTCCAAATGATTTGAGCGCACCCTGCGCCATTGCTATTGCTACTTCTTCACTGACCGATGTGTGCTGGGCAATGATTGCTGGATCAACACCTAAATGCGAAATCTTTATCTCATCACGATACGCAGTTGTGCTACCCACATAAACATCTGAAGCACCGGCAATTGTGACAATGGCAGCGCTCACAGCACCTGCGGTCAAAGATTCAGCAGTACTTAGAGTTTCACCACGAGCACGTAAATCATCGACTACTTGCGCCGCAAGGCTGATGATTTCGGCAGGCAATGCCATTTCCAGTACTTCCTAACTCTTAGTAAACGCTGATTTTACATAGTAAGCCCCAGTAACGATAGTCAAAGTCAGGGCTATATACATAAATCCATCACGGAACCAGTAGAGCGATGAGCTCAGAGGCAAAATATAGAAGCCCACTCCAAAGTTTTGCATGGTGGCTTTGATCTTGCCACCCTTGTTAGCAGGTATGACTCCCCGATTTATAATCATCAAACGCAAAATTGTTATGCCAATCTCGCGAGCCAAAATAATAATGGTTATCCACCATGGAAGTTGACCAAGAATTGAAAGGCAAATCATGGCTGTGCCAAGCATGACCTTGTCAGCAACTGGATCTAAAAACTTTCCAAACTCTGTGATTGTATTTCGGCTACGTGCTAATTTGCCATCTAAAACATCACTCATTCCAAGAATGAAAAATACGCACCAGGAGATGTATTGCCATGTTGGATCATTGCCACCATTTTTGAAAAGGGTGTATGCGCCAACTGGTACAAAAAGCAAACGCATCACCGTTATAAAGTTGGGAGTAACAAATCCGGGTACTTTCATAATGGCTGTGCCACCAAATCTGCGCCTATTGAATCAATCACCACAGCGTCAACATACTGCCCAACCTTGAAATCTGTCCCGATAAAAGTGGTGCTTCCATCTACTTCGGGCCCTTGATGGGCTGCACGCCCCTCTTGAAGTTCGGCATCTTCTATCAAAACGCGAATAGTTTCACCGATACGAGCTTGTGCACGCAAAGAAACCATGTCATCGGCTAAGGAGGAAAGCGTTTCCACGCGCTGAGCAATTACTTCTTCATTAATCTTGCCATCCATTTTTATGGCCTCAGTATTATCTTCATCAGAGTAACCAAAGACTCCCACTGCATCCAATTTAGCCTCTGCTATAAATCTAGCTAACTCATCAAAATCTTCTTGTGTCTCTCCTGGGAATCCAACGATAAAGTTAGAGCGAATACCCGCTTGCGGTGATAACACGCGGATTTGGTTGATCAGATGCAGAAACTTTTCGTTATCGCCAAAGCGACGCATACGGCGCAAAACAGATGGCGCTGAGTGCTGGAAAGATAGATCAAAGTAAGGAGCTGTGTGTGGTGTTGCAATCATCGCTTGTAATAAGGTTGGTCGCATCTCTGCAGGCTGAAGGTATGAAAGGCGAACCCGCTCAACTCCTTCGATACCAGCAATCTCAGGCAGAATCTTCTCCATCAACTGAAGATCACCTAGATCTTTTCCATAAGAAGTTGTGTTTTCACTGACCAAGAAGAGCTCAGTAACTCCATGGGTAACTAACCAACGTGCCTCATCCAAGATCTCAAGGGGGCGGCGTGAGATAAAGGAGCCTCTAAAGTATGGGATCGCACAGAATGAACAACGGCGATCACAGCCTGATGCGATTTTGAGCGGAGCCCAAGGCGCATCACCTAGACGTTTGCGAGCAAACTCACCGCTTGCGCGAACTTCGGCGCGATCTGCTGGAGCAATAGGAAGCAATGCACGACGATCACGTGGGATATGAGGTGCATGCGAATTACCTGCAACGATTGATTGCAACCTCGAAGATATTTCTTGGTAGTCATCAAAGCTCAATATCGCATCTGTATCAGGTAACGCCTCGGCTAATTCATTTCCATAACGCTCAGCCATGCACCCCACTGCAACAACTGCGCGTGTTTGACCATGACCTTTGAGTGAATTTGCCTCAAGTAGAGCATCAATAGAATCTTTTTTGGCCGATTCGATGAAGCCACATGTATTTACTAAGGCTACTTCAGCAGATTCAACATCATCGACTAAGGTCCACCCATCTGCTGCTAATCGGCCAGCAAGTTCCTCTGAATCAACTTCATTGCGCGAGCACCCTAAAGTGACGACTGCTACGGTGCGCTTCATTGGGCAAATCTTAGCGTGTTATGAATCCACCCCATACGACACGCTAACTACCTCACCATCGACGCCAATTGCTGGAACTTTCTTGCCATTTACTTTCAAATCTATTCCCCCAGCATTTCCAACCTTGAAATTAAGTTGTGAATCTGAGGAAAAGGCCTTCACCTGCCCTCGCAAGATTTGACCACTAAATAAAGTGCGACCAGCAGCATCGGAAACAAAGATCCATGACTTAGCACGTGCTGCATCAATGACAACTTCAACGCCAGTTCCAGTTGAGAAAGTACTTTGTGTCGAAGGCTCAGCTGATGGTGATTCACTTTGTGTTTGAGACGCTGATGGGGTTGCAGTTGCCGACGGCTTAGCACTAACTACATCATTAGACGTTGTATTTGAGATTACTACTTGTGCAATACCCACTACAAAAAGTGAAATCACAGAGATGATTACTAGCGTTTTCCAGGAAATTTTGCGTCCTTCTTCGGGTTGGCGCATCACGCTATTTTCTACAAGTAAATCTTTCATCGAGCGGACTTCTCCGCCTTGTTCTTCTTCATAGAGGCGGATGAACTCTTTTTGATCAGCTTTCAATATTGAGGCGATGTTGCGCACGTGGCCGCGTGCGTAAGTTTCACCGCCGCACTGGGAGAAATTATCCTTCTCAATTTCACTCAAAACGCTCATTCGAATATTGGTTTTGGCAGCCAAATCTTCAAGTGAAAGGCCCGCGTCTTTACGCGCCTTAGCAATCAAAGATCCAAGTGACATCGTTTCTGGTCCTTAAAGGAGAGTACTGCGCCAGCCAGAGATAAAGTCTAGAACGGGGGCAGTCCCAGTGGCTATAGAGGAGTGTGAGAACAGGGGGTGAATTACCGGTTAACCCGAGGACTGCCCCTCTTTAATGGTCGCGAAGAGTTGCGATTACAGAGTCGAGTTCATCTGGCTTCACCAGAACAGTTCGGGCTTTTGAACCTTCAGAGGGTCCAACGATTCCACGCGACTCCATCAAATCCATTAATCGTCCAGCTTTTGCAAAACCAACACGAAGTTTTCTTTGCAACATCGATGTAGAACCAAACTGTGTTCCAACAACTAATTCAACAGCTTGTATCAAGATATCTAGGTCATCTCCAATGTCTTTATCTACCATCTTTGGATGAGATTGCACGGCAGTAACATCATCGCGATATCGTGGCTTTAACTGCTTCTTCACGTGTGTCGTCACCGCTTCGATTTCGCGCTCTGAGACATAGGCGCCTTGAATACGAACTGCTCGACTTGCACCCATGGGAATAAATAGTCCATCGCCCTGTCCAACTAGTTTCTCAGCTCCTGGGCTATCTAAAATAACTCGGCTATCTGCTAGAGAACTAGTAGCAAATGAGAGTCTGGAGGGAACATTTGCCTTAATTAATCCTGTTACAACATCAACTGATGGACGCTGTGTGGCAAGCACTAAGTGAATACCTGCAGATCGTGCCAGCTGAGTAATGCGCACAACAGATTCTTCTACTTCCTTTGCGGCCACAATCATTAAATCTGCAAGCTCATCAATGATGACAAGTAGGTATGGATAAGGCTCAACTGTGCGATCACTTCCGGGAGGTGAACTTACCTTTCCAGCACGAACAGCCTTATTGAAATCATCTATATGTCTAAAACCAAAGGTTGAAAGGTCTTCGTATCGCAAATCCATCTCACGCACTACCCAGGTAAGTGCATCGGCAGCCTTCTTTGGATTAGTAATAATGGGTGTAATAAGATGCGGAATTCCATCATAAGCAGTTAATTCAACGCGCTTGGGATCAATGAGAACCAAGCGAACTTCATCGGGTGTGGCACGCACCAAAATCGAAGTAATCATTGCGTTAATCATGGAAGATTTACCCGCACCCGTTGCACCTGCAACTAATAGGTGGGGCATTCTCGCCAAGTTTGCACAGACGAAATTTCCTTCAACATCTTTACCAAGTGCAACCAACATAGGATGGTGATCTTGGCCTGCAACCGATGAGCGCAAAACATCACCTAAAGCCACGATTTCACGATCGGCATTTGGAATTTCAATTCCCACTGCAGATTTGCCTGGAATAGGAGAAAGTATTCGAACATCGCTACTTGCCACAGCGTAAGAAATATTTTTGGCAAGGGCGGTGATGCGCTCTACTTTGACTGCATTGCCCAGCTCTACTTCATAGCGGGTAACCGTTGGGCCGCGCATAAAACCAGTTACTTGTGCATCTATTTCAAATTGAGCAAATACTTCAGTCAGCGCTGCAACGACTAGATCATTAGTTCTACTTTTGGCTTTAGCCGCAGGTCCAGTGCGCAGCAAGTCAGCGGGTGGTAGTTCATAAGTTGAATCAGGGGTGAGTAGTAGTTGTTCAGGTCGTTTAGTAACTGTCTCTGGAGTTATAACCGGAGAAATAGGAATCGGAACAGTGAACTCTTCATCAAAGCTCTCTTCATCCAACTCTTCATCATCTTCGACTGGCTCATTCCAGGCAGCAACGATAGGAGTTTCAAAAGGTGGAGTATCGGTGATTTCGAAATCGTCAACTTTGACTGGCCGTTCAGGCCGCTTGGACCACAACCAATTAGCACTAGAAGTGATTCGGTTTATGAGTTGTGCAACTGGAGTGGCGGTAACAACGAGCAAGCCAAATATAAAAACTATGACTAATACGGGATAAGTCAGCACTGAGGTCATGAGTGAAACTAATGGAGTGGTTACTGCGTAACCAATCCAACCCCCACCCTCACGCATGGCAGTAGCTCCAGTACCAATAGAGCCATTGAGTAAATGCGCAATACCTGTTGATGAAAATAATAGAGCTAACGTGCCAACAACAACTCGACCAATTGCAGCTTTGTCTTCGGGAGTTCTAAATAGTTTGAAGGCAAAATATATTAAGACTAATGGTGTGATAAAACCGATGCGTCCAAAGCCGCCATAAACAAAAGCATACACAGCACGCCCAACAATATTATCTGAATGAAACCATGTACCTGCTGTGGCTATGAGTGCAAGAATGAGAATAAGAAAAGCGATTCCATCGCGCTGATGTGCTGGATCTAAATCACGAGCGCCACGGGCTATAAAGCGAACTGAATTACCGAGAATTTTTGCGATGAACCGCCAAATTGCAGCTAAGCCTCTTCCAAGGGCGCCGCCTACTGCGCCACTTTTAGATTTAGATTTTTTCTTAGCCACACTCCTCATCGTAAAGGAAGAGTAATTTCTAAGCGCCTAGGCGCGCCGTTCTCAAACTTCAATAACAACAGGGACAATCATCGGCTTACGACGATGTTCTCCGCCAACCCATCCACCAACGGTTTTTCGCACAATCTGTGAAAGTTGATGCGTTCCATTAATACCTTCGGCAACAGCTGCTGCCAAAGCCTTCTCAATCTTTAATTTCACATCATCAAAAAGCGCCATATCCTCATTGAATCCACGCGCGTGGATATCAGGTCCGGCAACAATTTTTCCATTCTGAGAATCAATCACAACAATAACTGAAATGAAACCTTCTTCACCAAGAATTCGACGATCTTTCAGTGAAGTCTCAGTGATGTCGCCAATACTCTGACCATCGACATAAACAAAGCCACATGGAACAGATCCAACTACTTGAGCCTCATGATCAATGAGATCCACCACAACCCCATTTTCAATAATCAAAGCATTTGAACGTGGGACTCCGGCTTGAATTGCAAGTTCAGCATTTGCTTTCATATGGCGCCACTCACCATGTATGGGCATGACATAGCGTGGCTTAACGATGTTGTAACAATATAGAAGTTCGCCCGCAGCTGCATGTCCTGAAACGTGAACCATCGCATTAGCTTTATGAACGACTTTGGCACCAAAGCGAGTCAGTTCGTTGATCACTCTAAAGACTGAGTTTTCATTTCCAGGAATTAAGGAGGAAGCTAAAATGACTGTGTCGCCATCGCCGACTCGAATCTGATGATCACCATTTGCCATGCGCGAGAGGGCAGCCATTGGTTCTCCTTGCGAGCCAGTGCAAATCAAAACCACATTGTCATCAAAAGAATCAAGATCCTTAGCATCCATCACAACTCCGGGAGGAACTGTTAAGTACCCCATATCTTGAGCAATCTTCATATTACGAACCATCGAGCGCCCAATGAAGATTACTTTTCTATTGTGAATGGCAGCAGTATCAATAACTTGTTGAACGCGGTGCACGTGGGATGAGAAGGAAGCAACAATCACGCGGCGCTTTGTCGAACCGATGACACGATTAAGTGCGGGCATGATTTCGCGCTCTGAAGGAGTAAAACCTGGGATGTCTGCATTGGTTGAATCAACCATAAATAAATCAACGCCTTCATCACCCAAGCGTGCAAAGGTACGCAAATCTGTAATACGACCATCCAGTGGTAGTTGATCCATCTTGAAATCACCTGTTGCAAGAACTCGGCCCGCATCAGTGTTGATCACAACAGCTAGAGCATCTGGAATCGAGTGGTTAACGGCAACAAATTCAAGTTCAAATGGTCCAACATCTTCATGTCCACCTTCGCGAACTTCGCGTGTGAGTGGAGTGATTCTGTGCTCTTTTAGCTTTGCTGTGACAAGAGCCAATGTCAGGGCTGATCCATACATAGCAATGTCTCCACGCTCGCGTAGTAGATAAGGAAGCGCGCCAATATGGTCTTCATGCCCATGCGTTAAGAAGACACCAACTACATCATCTAGACGATCACGGATATATGAAAAATCGGGAAGAATTAAATCGATTCCTGGCTGTGTATCTTCAGGAAATAAAACTCCACAGTCAACAATGAGAAGTTTGCCTTTAGTTTCAAAGACAGTCATATTACGACCGATTTCACCTAGGCCGCCAAGGGCGACAATGCGCAAACCCCCTTTTACTAAAGCTGAGGGTAATCCGAGATCTGGGTGAGGGTGATTCATTATTTAAGTTCTACGCCACCTGCGCGTAGGTCGTCACGCAACTGCGCAATTTGCGCATCTGTTGCATCGACTAGAGGAAGACGGGTATATCCACCAGGTAGACCCATTAATGTCAGTGCAGCTTTTGTCATGATGGCACCTTGTGTGCGGAATGTTCCAGTAAAGACTGGAAGTAACTGCTGATGAATCTCTAGTGAACGAACAGCATTGCCTGCAAACCAAGCGTTAAGCATCTCTTTAAGTTGTGATCCAACGGTATGACCACACACTGAAACAAAACCAACTGCACCTACTGAAAGAAGGGGCAAATTTAGAATGTCATCACCAGAATACACAGGGATTCCACAGCGCTTGATTACCCACGACGTTGCTGCAACATTTCCTTTAGCATCCTTGAGCGCAACAATTGATGGGTGTTCAAAGAGTTCAACGATTGTGTCAGACTCAATCTCTACTCCTGTGCGACCAGGAATGTCATAGAGCATCATGGGTAAACCTGTTGCATTGGCCATTGCTAGGAAGTGAGCCTTGATACCTGCCTGTGGAGGTTTGTTGTAATAAGGAGTAACGACCAAAATTCCATCAGCACCAGCTGCTTCACTGCGCTTGGCTTGATTGATTGAATAATCAGTTTCATTATCGCCAGCACCTGATAAAACCTTGATGTGTGCACCAACTACACGCTTAACGACTTTAATAATCTCTTCTTTTTCAGAGGATTTAGTCGTAGGGGCTTCACCAGTTGTGCCATTGACAACAATGCCATCATGACCAGTTTTAACTAAATGATCTGCGATTGTTTCTACGCCATTCCAATCAATGGAACCATCTTTTTTAAATGGCGTGACCATTGCGGTCAACATGCGGCCAAACGGCGCTGGCGTACTCATGCGCCCAACTCTACCCGTTTTATGGGGCGATGCGACCAGACTTTTCGAAGGCTGCGTATGTGAGCGGCATTAATTTCGCGAATTCGGCTTCCATTTTCTCAGCCACCATCTCAATTTCACGTTGAGGGTAGCTTGGAAAGTGCGAGCCATCGCGGGATGTACGAAGGGATAAAAAGTTCATCAATGCGCGGGCATTCATCGATACATACATGGATGAATATGTGGCTACTGGTAGAACTGCACGTGCAACTTCACGTGCAACTCCAACATCTAACATCTTTTGATAACTATCATATGCAACGACGTAGGCAGCCTTCATCGAGTTTACGGTAACTTCAAACTGCTCTGCAGTCCCATCTTCAAATGTATAAGCACCAGTCTTACCAACCTGAACTAATTTACGCTCCTTAGAGGGAATATAGAAAACAGGTTTCAATTCACGGTAACGGCCACTCTCTTCATTGTATGAAGCGATGCGGTGGCGCATGAACTCTCGGAAAACAAATATCGGTGCCGAGATAAAGAAAGTCATCGATGTATGTTCAAATGGTGAACCGTGGCGCTCGCGAGCAAGGTAGTTAATTAATCCAGCTGAGCGAGCAGGATCTTCACCGATCTCATCCATGGACTGCTCACCAGCAGTTGAAACTCGCGCAGCCCAAATAACATCAGCATCACTTGCACTGGCTTTAACTAATTCAACGGTGACATCGTCTCTAAAAATGATTTCTTCAGGCATGGCCTCACCCTATAAGGGGCCAGGTTTGAGTCTTTGGATATCTACGGCAGAATGTCTGCGTGTCCAGAATTGAATCCACCACATTTCGCGATTCTCTGAGCGTTTCCATCACAGTTGGGGCTTATGGAACGGCTTTTGGAGCCGCCTCCGTTGCAAATGGCTTTTCAGTTCTTCAAACCTGTTTATTATCACTTCTAACATTTTCTGGTGCTTCACAGTTTGCTGTCATTGGAGTTCTTGGTGCTGGCGGCGGTGCATTAAGTGGAATTGCCACTGCATCTTTACTTGGAATTCGAAATGGAGTGTATGGCGTGATTATGGCGCCTCGATTAAAGGTAAAAGGTTTTAAAAGAATCGTTGCCGCCCAAATCACAATTGATGAATCAACTGCAGTTGCATTGGGTCAAGAAGTGCGGGGAGAAAATGCCATGCGCCAAGGTTTTTGGCTCACCGGTTTTGGAGTTTTTCTCTTTTGGAATCTATTCACAGTTGCAGGTGCCCTTGGCGCGCAAGCCATGGGAGATATCCGTGCATGGGGCCTTGATTCGGCAGTTCCAGCGGCGTTTCTTGGTCTGGTATGGCCACGCTTACACACTAAACGTGATCGCATCCTTGCCATTGCTTGCATGCTCTTTGCGCTGGCGATGACGCCGATTGTGCCCGCAGGTCTACCAATTATTGCAACAGCGTTTATAGCCATAGCAGTTGGGCTGCGCACATGAACTCATTTTGGATAGCAACAATAGGCACAAGCGTCATTGCTTTTGCTCTCAAATACGCTGGACACAATGTGCCAGAGAGGATATTTACCCACCCTAAAGTGCAATCGATAAATGCCATGATTCCGATTGCTTTGCTCAGCGCTTTAGTTGCTGTGCAGACTTTTACCGAAAAATCACAACTCATGATTGATCATCGATTAGCAGGCGTATCGGCTGCGGTAATAGCCCTTATTCTCAAGGCACCGT
>JAGWYO010000033.1 GCA_018969355.1 Actinomycetales bacterium | reverse complement strand
GGGCTGCACTGTATGCAGGTGCTGCAGCTGAAGGCGAAGGCGCACCTACCGAAGATGGCGTTGAAGATGCTGAAGTAGTTGAGGAAGGCAAGTGAGCGAGGAAAACTCGCTCACCGAAGAAGTAGTAGTTGAAGATGTGGCACCGGATCAGGAAACTGATCCGGTAGCTGCATTAACTAGTGATTTACAGCGACTTCAAGCTGAATATGCCAACTACCGCAAGCGCGTAGAGCGTGATCGTTCCCTTGCTCACGAAATGGCAATTGGTGCGGTTTTAACGCAACTTCTGGCGATTCTAGATGATGTGGATCGCGCAGAATCACATGGTGAGCTCACTGGTGGCTTTAAAGCAGTGGCTGATCAGCTTAATTCAATTGTTACTCGTATCGGTCTTGAAAAATATGGAACCGAAGGCGAAGCATTCGATCCACAGATCCATGAAGCTCTCATGCATGAGACATCTGCAGATGTAGTTGTGCCTACCGCTTCTAAGATTTTGCAACCAGGATACAAATTTAAAGAGCGCATTTTGCGTCCAGCACGTGTGTCTGTAACAGATCCAGCAGGAGAGTAATAAAAAATGGCAGCCAAAGATCTCTACGAAAAGGATTTCTACAAAGTCCTTGGCGTTGACAAGAAGGCTGCAGCCGATGAAATCAAACGCAAGTATCGCAATCTTGTAAAAGATCTCCACCCTGATACAAATCACGGAGATTCTGCAAAGGAAGAAAAGTTCAAGGCAGTCTCTGAGGCCTATGAAATTCTCTCTGATCCTAAAAAGCGCGCTGAATATGATGAAGCACGTTCTCTCTTTGAACGTGGTGGATTTCGTGCACCTACGGGTGGGCAAAACTTTCAAGGCGGAGATTTTTCAGACATCTTTGGTGGGGGCAATCCACAAGATATCTTTGCAAACCTCTTTGGCGGCGGAGGCCGTCGCGGTCCACGTAAAGGTCAAGATCTACAAACTGAGGCTACGATAACTTTCCGTGAATCAATCTTTGGTACTCATTTAGATCTACGTCTTGGAAGCGATAGAGGCGCTGCACAAAACATTACTGCGCGTGTTCCTGCAGGTGTTAATGATGGAGCCAAGATTCGTGTGAAAGGCAAAGGAGCGCCAGGGGAGGCTGGCCCAGGTGATTTATTCATCCTCTTGCACGTTAAGCCCCACCCAATCTTTTCCAGAAAAGGTGAGAACTTAACTATTACTTTGCCTATTACTTTCACTGAAGCAGCGTTAGGTGCAGATGTGAAAGTGCCAGTGATGAGTGGTGAAGAAGTAACTGTGCGCATTGCACCGGGTACTGCTAACGGTCGCACACTTCGCGTCAAGGGCCGTGGAATTACAAAAGGCTCACACACAGGAGATCTGCTAGTAACTGTGGATGTGCAAGTGCCACAACGCGTGGATGGTAAAGCGCTAGAGGCGCTAAAAACATTTGCTGCAGCGACTGCTGGCGAAGATGTTCGTTCAGAGTTATCTGCAAAGGCAAAACAATGAACGATGAAGTAAAGAAAGAAATGCCAGCAGATGATGCAGCCGTCTATGTCATTTCAGTTGCTGCAGAGATTTCAGGCCTACATCCACAAACACTGCGCCAGTATGACAAGTTAGGTTTAGTTTCACCCTCTCGCACCGAGGGGCGTAACCGGCGTTATTCATTGCGCGATATTGCACTTTTGCGCGCAGTTCAAAAGCTTGTGGGAGAAGGAATCAACCACGCAGGTATTAAGCGCATCATTGAACTTGAATCAGCGATGGCAAATATGGCAATTGAAGTGGCACAGCTGCGTATTGAAGTTGATGCACTTCTTGAAGCCAATCCACCTAAAGGAATTGCCCACCGCAGTCGTAGCCAAGTAATTGTTTATAAGCAGGAGAAGTGATTAAACCGCTTTCATAAACTGTGTTCGACCCGTCCATTTTCCTAAGCTTTGCTCCGCCGGAGATTTTAAAACAGATTCTAAAATAGTGGCATACACATCTCTAAAGTCAGTTGTCACAGCTAAATCTCCATCGATTAACTTAGAAAGAGATGGCTGGTCACCATAGAAACCACCCTTTACTGTCTCGCCAATTACAAACATGGGACCAGAGGTGCCATGATCTGTGCCCTGGGAAGCATTTGCCTTCACTCGTCGTCCAAATTCGCTATAGACCACAACTGTCACATCATTAGATCGAGTTGTTGATTTGAGTTGACTCATAAACCGAGTGATTCCAGAAGAAACGACTCCTAGCAATGTGGCTTGTGCATTTGCTTCATTAGCGTGAGTATCAAAACCACCGAGAGAGACCGACCACACCTTGGTTGGAGATCCTGCTGCAATGAGCTTTGCCACAACATCTAACTGCTGTGAAAGATTGCTATCACCACCTGCATTTCCACCGTTTACGGTTGGAAGATCGACGGCAACGGGTGGCGGTGATTTCAACACAGGTTGGATGGAAGAAGAGACCGAGAAAAGATTGCGCATAGAGGTTGCAGCCGCTGCCATGAGTTTGGAATCGGCGCGGGCTGGCTTTGAGAGTTGAATACATTGCGCAGCAAATGTTCCTTTTGGAATTACTAATCCCCCTAGCGGCAAGGCAGATCCAGAGATCCTATTTCCTGCCAACATGGGCGGTAGAACAGATCCCAAAGAGATTGCCAGCATGGGATCTTCTGGTTGTGAATCTAACCAGCGTCCAAGCCAACCGCTACTGATGTGTTTTTCTGGGGAGGCGCTTTGCCATTTAGCCATCGAAGAAAAATGTGAGTGATCAGGCTTGGGATATCCCACTCCACGGATTATCGCTACTTTCTTTTGATCCCATAGTGATTTCATTCCACCCATTGAAGGGTTGAGTGCAAGTTCGGCATCAAGAGGCAACATCGTTTCTGCTGCGTAAGAAATGCTAGGGCGTGAACTGAAATAAACCGGATCCTTAAAAGGAATTACAGTGTTTAAACCGTCATTGCCACCATATAAAGTAACAACAACCAGGATGGGAGTTCCCGCCGCAAGGGGGCGATTAATCGCAGCCTCTGCAATCTCATCAAGAGTAAGGAAGTTAGCAGCAGTTCCAACAGCAACTGCGCCCGTGGTGAGCTTGAGGAACTTTCTTCTAGAAATCGTATCCATCATCTACTCCTAAGCGCTCACAATATATTCAGGGCTACACAACGCAAGTAATGTGAATTGTGTTGGATCATCTAATGCAGTGCGAAGAGCAGATTGAGTACGCGCACTCCACTCAGGCACACCTAGCCAATCAGCGCTCTTTAATACTCGAGAATCTCGTGGAATTTGGTTTAAGAAATCTAAGTTACTTTGCTTAATCAACCATGCAGCAAATGCCAATCGGTATTGAGCTGTTGCAGAAGATAACCACGCCTCTCCTGCTGGCCACCCACCAACGTTAGGTGGATTAAAAGGAACTTGTCCTAACTTGTCGAGATAACTAGCTAACTGTGTAGGTGTTTGTAACTTCGATGGTGTCAGTTCCAGCGCCCTGCAGGCTGAGATAAACCACTCAACAGGAGATTTAACCAGTGCGTACTTTAAATCTTGCATGGATGGATCTGCAGCCATGGCTTTGATGGCTGCTGAGATATCGCGTGTGGCAAAAGCGCTCTTAGCGCTAAAAGTTGCCGGCATAGGTTCAGTACTTGAGATGAATCGATACCACAGCCGTTCAGCGATGAAAGTTGCACAATCATCGCGCGCTACTAGAAAATCACTGAGTGAATCACCAGTAAAAGAGGCGGTTGTGCCTAACAAAGTAACTGGATTTGCATCACGGCGCCCTTGATTTATGGAGACAAGGCCGGTGCTGCGCACAACTTGATAACCAGTTAAGGCACGCGAGATAGCTTTTACATCATCTTCGGTATACCGATTCACTCCTAAAACAAATAGCTCCATGAGTTCGCGACCTAAATTCTCATTAGGCGCTTTTGCTGTGCTGTCTTGCCCATCTAGCCACAACTGCAAGGCACCGTCATTGAGCATGGCTTTGACCATGGTGTTGAAATTACCTAAGGATTGAGCACGCAAAGTTTTATTTTGATTAAACATTGGCAGTGGGTAATTGAGTTTTTGAATCGAAGTTGCCCAATGTCCATGCCAAAACCATGTCATACGCTCTGTTAATCCATGATCGCTCAAAGCCATCATGTCGAGCCACCATAAACCCATTTGTTGTTCCTGTGTGCGCATAGCAATCGCAAAGGGCACAACCTCTGGGGTATTAGGTTCTGGCCTTTTTCCTAAGTCGGTAATTTCAGGGAGGGCGATAGGGGAGATTGTTGTTTGTGTTGCAGGTGCAGTTGTTAACCTAATACGCGTTGCATCTACGCCATCTTTAAGTGCTTGGGAATATTCACCAGGCCTAGGGCCAAAACCAAAGCGGTGAAATAAGCGCGAGGTTTCAAGCCGCTTGGTATTCATGAACTCACTGTAGGTCTAAATAGTGAACACAGTTAGTGAAATAGATGAACCCACATGAAATTCGAAGGCTTACCTCTTCTTCTTAGCTACCTTCTTTTTGGCAGGCTTTTTCTTGGCAATCTTCTTTACTGCTCGCTTCTTGACTACCTTTTTACGGGTAATAGGAACTTCAGCCACAAGATCTAAAGTCTCAACAAATGCCTCTAGTACTGCAGCCTCTTTGCGAAGTGAAGCAATGGTCTTATTAAGAGCCCGCTTGGTTGCTGCGCTCTTTCGGACAGGCTTTTTGCGCCCTGTCGCCTTTTTCTTCGTTGCCATAGTGGTCCAAACAATACCTGCGCGGCCAGGCAAAGCCCAAGATAGTAGGCTCACCCGCATGAGTTCACGCGATGCCCTCAAAGATCAGATCGTCAACAAGGCAGTAGTCCACGGCAGAGTTATTTTGTCCTCAGGCAAAGAAGCTGATTACTACGTAGATCTGCGCCGTGTGACCCTCGATCATGAAGCTGCCCCCCTTGTTGGTGAAGTAATGCTGGAGCTAACAAAAGATTTAGATTACGAAGCAGTCGGTGGTTTAACACTTGGAGCTGACCCCGTTGCAACTGCGATGATGCATGTGGCAGCACGTAAGGGCAAAAAGATTGATTGCTTTGTTGTGCGCAAGGCAGAAAAAGCTCATGGTCTGCAACGTCGCATTGAAGGTCCAGATGTTAAAGGCAAGCGCGTTCTAGCTGTTGAAGATACTTCAACCACAGGTGGTTCTGTGTTAACTGCAGTAGAGGCGCTCATTGAAGCTGGCGCAATTGTTGTTGCTGTTGCAGTCATTGTTGAGCGCGGAGCTCAGCCAAAGATCACAGAAGCAGGGTATGAATACCGCGCAGCTTATCAATTAGCAGATCTAGGTTTATAGAGTTTATTTGTGGTGTTTGCGAGTTTGCCACTCGCGAAATACTTCTACAAGAACTGGCAGAAGTGAAATCAACACAATCACACCAACGATAGGCAAAATATAGGCATCAACAGAGCCTTCTAGTTTTTCACCCAGAATAAAACCAAGACCAATAACTAGTTGGGTCCAAATAATTGCACCTACAACGTTCCAGAGAAAAAACTTCTTGGCGTTCATCCCAATAACGCCACACATGGGGTTAAGCAATGTGCGAATAAAAGGCACAAAGCGGGCTAAAACAATGGCTTTGCCTGGGCCATATTTGCGTAACCATTTTTCAGTTGCAACTACTTTTTGGTGATTAAAAACGCGACCATCGGGGCGATCAAAGAGTTTGCGACCGTATTTTGCGCCAAACCAATGACCAACCTGTGCTCCAGTAATCGCTGCAATCGGTGCACCAATAAAAAGTGCGGGCGCAGATAAATGTGCATCTCCTAAAATTGCAGCACCTGATCCCGATGCAGCAACACCGGCAAGAAAAAGCAATGAGTCGCCAGGAAAAGCTAAACCGACGAGCAAGCCAGTCTCGGCAAAGATGATTGCCAAGACCCCAATCAGGCCTAAATCAGAGATTATGGAGTGGGCGTCAAAGAGGTTCATAGCAGGCAGGCTACCTCACGCCCTCACCCCATATATATGTATGGATTTGCCCTAAAAGGGGTTATCTGACCTACACTTCCCTACGTCTCGCGCCTGACCTTCCTTTTAGGGCGCCTGTAACTCCAATGGAGGAGAACCTATGCGTGCTTCAAGCACCGTATCACTGGTCCAAGTAAGCGGATCCAATCTGACATATGCCTACATCGTTCTAGGAATCTCCCTAGCAGCCCTGGCCATTGCCTATGCACTACGTGCACAGGTTCTTGCAGCTAGCGATGGAACTCCCAAGATGCGCGAAATCGCTGAAGCGGTTCAAGAGGGCGCAGCGGCATTTCTTTCTCGTCAGTTCCGCACCCTTTCCTACTTTGTAGGAATCGTCTTTGTTCTTCTTTTTGCACTCCCTGGTGCAACTGAGATCCGCGTTGGACGTTCAATCTTCTTCCTACTGGGTGCTGCCTTTTCTGCACTCGTGGGTTACAACGGTATGTGGCTTGCAGTACGTGCAAATGTGCGCGTTGCAGATGCTGCCCGTAATAAGAATGGCGAAAAGGCTGTTCAAATCGCTTTCCGCACAGGCGGCGTTGTGGGTATGACAACTGTGGGTCTGGGACTGATCGGTGCATCACTTGTAGTAATTATCTACCGCGAAAATGCACCAGCAGTACTTGAAGGTTTTGGATTTGGTGCTGCGATGCTTGCAATGTTTATGCGCGTGGGTGGTGGAATCTTTACAAAGGCAGCAGATGTTGGCGCAGATCTTGTAGGTAAAGTTGAAAAGAATATTCCAGAAGATGACCCACGTAACGCAGCAACTATTGCTGACAATGTGGGAGACAACGTGGGCGACTGTGCGGGTATGGCTGCAGACTTATTTGAGTCTTACGCTGTAACTCTCGTTGCAGCACTCATTCTTGGCAAGGCTGCCTTTGGTGATGCCGGCCTTATCTATCCATTGATCGTTCCTGCAATCGGAACAGTCACAGCGGTGATTGGTATTTTCCTTACCAAACTGCGCAGCAGCGATAAGTCAGCAATGAGCGCTATTAACCGCTCATTTTTCTTATCAGCGCTGATCTCTGCAGGCTTAACAGCCCTTGCAACATTTACTTACCTACCATCTGATTTCAAATTGATGACTGGTCTATCACCTGAGGCGGTTGCAGAGGCTGGAAACATTAATCCACGCGTTCTAGCAATTGGCGCAGTATTAATCGGTATCGCACTGGCTGCAGCTATTCAGGTATTAACTGGCTACTTCACAGAAACTGGCAAGCGTCCAGTCAATGATGTTGCAGCCTCATCTGAGACAGGGGCAGCAACAGTAATTTTGGCTGGTATCTCAGTTGGTTTTGAATCAGCTGTGTACTCAGCGATGCTGATCGCAGCAGCGGTATTTGGTGCGTTTTTACTCGGTGGTGGAAGCGTTGTTCTCTCCCTTCTTGCAATCGCACTTGCTGGCACAGGACTTCTGACAACTGTGGGAGTAATCGTTGCGATGGACACATTTGGTCCAATCTCAGATAACGCTCAAGGCATTGCAGAGATGTCAGGAGATGTTGAAGGAGAAGGCGCAAAGATCCTTACATCACTCGATGCTGTTGGAAACACAACTAAGGCCATTACTAAGGGAATTGCAATCGCAACTGCAGTACTAGCTGCAACTGCTCTCTTTGGTGCATTCACAGATGCCATCAAGAAGGCAGTTGTGGATGCTGGTAAATCAGCTGCAGATCTTGCAACTCAATACCAAGGCATCCTTGATGTTGCTAACCCACGTAACCTCGTTGGTTTGATCATCGGCGCAGCCGTTGTCTTCTTATTCTCAGGTCTTGCCATCAATGCGGTATCACGAGCAGCGGGCGCAGTTGTAGTTGAAGTGCGCAAGCAGTTCATCGAACACCCAGGAATCATGAAGGGCACAGATAAGCCTGACTATGGTCGAGTGGTGGATATCTGTACTCGCGACTCACTACGTGAGCTTGCAACTCCAGGATTGCTGGCAGTAATGGCGCCAATCGCAGTTGGTTTTGGTTTAGGTGTTGGGCCACTTGGGGCATACCTCGCCGGTGCTATTGGTACGGGAACATTGATGGCTGTCTTTCTTTCTAACTCAGGCGGTGCTTGGGATAACGCAAAGAAGATGGTGGAAGATGGACATCATGGTGGAAAGAACTCTGATGCACACGCTGCAACAATCATTGGTGACACTGTGGGAGATCCATTCAAAGACACAGCAGGCCCAGCAATTAACCCATTGATTAAGGTGATGAACCTTGTTGGTCTACTTATTACTCCAGCAATTGTTTCATTGGCCCTTGGCGGCAGCACAACAATCTCCACAGCAATTGGCATCGGTGCAACCCTTGTCATCATTGCTGCGCTGATTCGTAACCGTCGTCAAGCAACAGCAATCCTTAACTAGTCACAGGCACTTTCCCCAAAGGACTACATGGCTAAAGCAAAGAGCGCGCTTATAAAGCTTGTGATTGTTGAATCACCAGCTAAAGCGCGCAAAATTGGCGGATACCTCGGCGATGGATATGTCGTCGAGGCCTCCGTCGGCCATATCCGCGATCTGCCCCAGCGCGCAGCTGATATTCCTAAGGAATACAAGAAGATCGCCTGGGCTAAAGAGGGCGTTGATATTGAAAACGACTTTGCGCCGCTCTATGTCATTAACCCAGATAAAAAGGCCAAGGTGGGCGAATTAAAAGAGTTAATGAAAAGCGCCGAAGAATTAATCCTTGCAACAGATGAAGACAGAGAAGGCGAGGCTATCGCCTGGCACTTAGTAGAGACTTTGCAACCAAAGATTCCTATTAAGCGCATGGTTTTTAATGAGATTACAAAAGAGGCGATATTAGAAGCAGTCTCAAACACCAGAGATCTTGATTATCACCTCATCGATGCTCAAGAAACACGCAGAGTATTAGACAGACTCTTTGGTTACAGACTGTCCCCTGTACTCTGGAAAAAAGTTATGCCACGTATTTCGGCCGGGCGCGTGCAATCTGTTGCAACACGGTTGATTGTTGAAAAAGAGCGCGAGCGTATGGCTTTTATTTCTAGTGCGTGGTGGGATTTAGCAGCAGTTACCGCACTTGGTTTCAATGCCCGTTTGCTAGAAGTAGATGGAAAAAAAGTTGCTGCAACATCAGATTTTGGTGCAGATGGCGCAGTAAAAGAAAAATCCTTATCAAACATTCTTCTGCTGGATGAAGCAGGAGCAAAGGGGCTTGTAGAGAGCCTGAAAAGCAGCGATTTAACCGTTAAATCAATGGAGGAAAGCCCACGAACTGAGCGTCCAAAGCCTCCTTTTACGACTTCAACCATGCAGCAAGATGCTGGAAGTCGTTTGGGTTGGGGCGCACAGATCACTATGCGTATTGCACAGCGCCTGTATGAAAACGGCTACATCACTTACATGCGCACCGACAGCGTTAATCTTTCACA
>JAGWYO010000083.1 GCA_018969355.1 Actinomycetales bacterium | reverse complement strand
TTGGATCATTGCAGCAGGTATGGTGCTTGGAGAATTTGGATTTAATTTAGGCCCAGTCTTGGCATCAGCTGGAGTAATTGGTGTTGCACTTGGTTTAGGTGCACAAACTCTGGTGCGCGATATTTTGTCGGGAATTTTTATGTTAATCGAAGATCAATACGGCGTGGGTGATGATGTCAAGGTTCAGGATGTAGAAGGCAAAGTCGAGCGAGTTGGGCTACGCATCACCCAAGTGCGCGATCAGGCAGGAACGCTTTGGTATATCCGAAACGGTGAAATCTTGGTCGTTGGAAACAAATCTCAAAAATAATTTACAACTTAATCAAAAGAATTAACCATGTGCAGCGCTGCACCTTCTAAATAACGCCATAACTTTTCACGGTGTTCAGGAGTCATCTCAACCCCATCAACTGCTTTACGCATACATTCAAGCCAGGCATCTTTTGCCGCAGGGTTGATGTGAAACCCGGCATGGCGCATGCGAAGTCGTGGATGCCCTCGTTCTTCTTGATATTTCGTGGGTCCACCCCAATATTGTTCAAGAAACATTTGCAAGCGTTGCGCTGCACCTTTCATATCTGATTCTGGATACATGGGGCGCAATATTTCGTTGGTCGCAACCTGTGCATAAAACTGCGATACCAAATCGGCAAAGAACGCTTGGCCACCAAAAGCTTCGTAGTAATTAGTTGTATCTCGCTCCATATTAACCTCGCAAAGTTGCGGCATTCACACCTTTGGCAATTCGCAGTACTGCCAGCGCGGCAACTAAACACATCGTCGCAGAGATATAGAAAGCGATGGCGTAATCCCCCAACTTAACGCGAAGGACTGCAGCACCTATTGCAGCAACTGATGCGCCTACTTGGTGGCCCACAAATACCCAGCCATACACGACTGTTGCACGTTGAACCCCAAGCACATGGCGACAGAGCATGATCGTGGGTGGAACTGTTGCCACCCAATCAAGACCGTAGAAAATAATGAAGACAAGTGTGGATGGATGCATCGTGCTAAAGAGTATGGACGGCAATAAAAAGAGTGAGAGCCCGCGCAATCCATAATAGAAAAAGAGAAGCTTGCGAGGATCAATGCGATCTGTGAGCCATCCTGAAAAAATAGTGCCGATGACATCAAATACTCCAACAAGTGCGAGCAAACTTGCAGCAACTGTTTCATTCATTCCATGGTCGTGTGCGGCCGGGATATAGTGAGTGCCAATCAAACCATTGGTAGAAAGCCCACAGACGAAAAAAGTTCCAAAGAGAATCCAAAAGTCGCGCGACTTGCTTACTTTCTGTGCGGTATCAAGTGCGATGCGAGCCGCTGACATGTCGTTTTTAGGTTCTGGTTTCCAATCAGCGGCAGCGCCGTAAGGTGAGATTCCCAGTGATTCGGGCTTCTCTTTCAGAAAGAAGAAAATAAATGGAACAACAAGAGCCGATGCACCACCAACCGTTAAAGAGACGCTCTTCCAACCATATGTGATCGCAAAATGCGAAAGCAGCGGTAAGAAAATTAATTGCCCAGTAGCAGTTGCTGCAGTGAGCGCACCGACCACAATGCCTTTGCTCTTAATAAACCAACGATTGGCAACAGTT
>JAGWYO010000010.1 GCA_018969355.1 Actinomycetales bacterium | reverse complement strand
TTGATGATGGCACAAAAATCTGGCTCATTGACTATGAATACTCAGGAAATAACGATGCCTGCTTTGAGATTGGCAACGTCTGGGCAGAAGCCTTTCAACCTATTGAAGCACTAGAAGAGCTAGTCACCGCTTACTACGGCGCACATTGCCCAGACAAAGTTGCACGTGCGTGGCTGTGGGCCTTGATGGCAAAGTATGGATGGACACTATGGGCATCGATTCAAGATTCAGTGAGCGAAATTGAATTTGATTTCTGGGAGTGGGGAATGTCTAAATACGATTTAGCTAGAAGTGAATTCACAAGTGATTATTTCAATAAAGCTTTGGTGGCAGTTACAACGAAATAAAAAAGCCCGCCGCATAAGCAACGGGCCTTCTTACGAAGTACTTTTTATTCTGGGGTTACGGAGATTGTAATCTTTGCAACGATATTGTGGCCAAGTGCGACCTTCACATCGTGGTTTCCAACCTTCTTGATATGTCCGGCAGTCTTAATTGAGTGACGATCGATATCTAGACCAACGGCTGCCTTGATTGCACTAGCAACATCTTTATCAGTTACTGAACCAAAGAGAGCGCCTTTTGCGCCAACCTTTGCCTTAGCAACAACAGTTGCTGACTCCAGCTTGGCCTTGATCTCTTTAGCGTGGTCGATATCGCGCACTTCACGAGCAGAACGCGCACGGCGAATGCTCTGAATCTGCTTTTCTCCACCCAGTGACCATGCAATTGCATTTCCGCGTGGCAACAAGAAGTTGCGTGCAAAGCCATCTTTAACAGTTACGACATCTCCCGGCGAACCAACGCCTGCAACTTCACGAGTAAGGATGAGTTTCATATCCAGTTCCCCTTATCGCGCTGTTGATGTGTAAGGAAGTAACGCTACTTCACGGCTGTTCTTTACCGCAGTTGCGATTGAACGCTGGTGCTGTGTGCAGGCACCTGTAACGCGGCGAGCGCGGATTTTGCCGCGATCTGAGATGTACTTGCGAAGGGTGGCAATATCTTTGTAGTCGATATAGGTGACCTTCTGCTGGCAGAAGCTGCATGGCTTCTTCTTAAATTTCTTATTAAGGGCAGCGGCTTTTGCGCCCTTATTCTTCGGTTCACGAAGAGTTTTGTTATTTCTTGCTCCCATTGTGGTGCTCCTTTTCGGGCCCTAGTCCAGTTGCTTTTTAAAGCTTGGTACTAGGAATGGATGGATAGGTTGGTTTAGAACGGTGGTTCGTCGGTTGTTGAGGATGCTCCCCAACCTCCGCCGCTTGAGGTGGATGAAGCTGCTGCCCATGGATCGTCGTTAAATGAATCAGCTGCAGCAGGTGCAGAAAATCCACCACTTGTTCCGCCAGCGCGTTGGGTCTTAGTGACCTTTGCAGTTGCGTTACGTAGTGATGGTCCGACTTCATCAACTTCTACCTCAAAGACAGTGCGCTTTTCGCCTTCTTTAGTTTCATAAGAACGTTGCTTCAAGCGACCAGAGAGAATGACACGCATTCCTTTTGTCAGTGTCTCTGCAACATTTTCGGCTGCTTGACGCCAAATCTGACACTGAAGGAAAAGGCTCTCGCCATCTTTCCATTCATTAGTTTGCTTATCTAAATAGCGTGGAGTTGAAGCTACGCGAAACTTTGCAACCGCCGCACCCGAGGGGGTAAAGCGAAGCTCTGGATCATCGACAAGGTTGCCGATCATTGTGATTGTTGTATCTCCTGCTGCCATAACTATTTCCTCATCTCTACTCGTGGAGTCCGTGCTTAATTAATTATTCTGGGCGAACTACTTTGGTGCGCAGAATTGCTTCATTCAAATTGAGTTGGCGATCCAACTCTTTGATTGCAGCTGGTTGGCAGTGCATATCAATGACTGCATAAATACCTTCGCCTTTTTTCGCAATTTCAAAAGACATACGACGACGGCCCCACAAGTCGAGCTTGTTGACGATTCCACCGCTATCTTTAATGATTTTGAGATATGTTTCTAGGCTTGGTGTGACTGTGCGTTCTTCAAGTTCTGGATCAAGAATGACCATAAGTTCATAGTGACGCATGCGTTAACCCGACCTCCTTTGGACTAAGACGGCCACGGTATTTCCGTGACAGGAGGGTTAATACTTTCCTCAAACCAACCTAGGGGGCTGATTCGGGGAGGCTAAGGGTAAGGCTTAGAGGCCTCAAAGAGTAAATCGAACAGGGATCCCTGTGTATTTCGGGCCTCCAGAGCCCGTTTTATCAGGACAAAGGCCAAATAGATGGTGACAGCGATACGGATCAGCGTGATGGTGGCATAGCCACCCTGTTGCAAACCAAATTGTGCTCCGGTGAAAAGCGCTAAGTGTTGCCAGATTGCAACGTGATACAACGTCTCTGCAATCTGCCAAATCCAAAATGCATGCAGATCTTTTTTCTTTGTCAGTGCAATAACTGCCAGCGGCGTTAACCACAAGACATACTGCGGTGAATAGACCTTGCTAGCAATCATCACGATAGCTAAAAGGATAAAGGCGACAGATGCCAGAGTGGGTGTGTTCTTTAATTCAAAGAGGAATATGACAAAAGAAGTTAATCCAATGAGTAATAACAATATAGCTAAGTAATTGAGGTTTGCAAGGCCCAAACCTAATTGGCTAAAGGCTAACCACAATGAGCCCCAATCGGCTTCGCGCTCCATATTAAGTTTATAGAAACGCCACCAACCATTTGGGGTTGTAAGAGCAAAGGGAAGGTTAATTGCCAACCACAGCGCAGTTGTTGTCAACGCGTACTTAACTAACTCTCGCATTTGATTAGAGCGCCAGAGAATAAAAAGAATGGGAAGAAGTAAAAAGACAGGTAAGAATTTAGTAGAAATTGATACTGCTAACGCAAGTGAGCTATACAGGTATTGCTTTCTATCAAAGCAATAAATTGCCAGCATCATGGTGGCAATTGCCCAAAGATCCCAGTTGATATAGAGAGAGGCAATCATGGCTGGTGCAAGAGGGAGTAGATATGTGAACTCTGGTTTTATTCTATAAACAATATAAACAAGTGCTATAAAGAGTAGCGCTAATAGAAATGCATTGAAGTTAAAGTAAGAGATGGGTGAATGAGCAACAAAAGAAGTTGCATACATAACTAATCCAGTAAGTACTGGGTATTCAACTGCGTTGGTATCACTTGCATAGGGCCAGGTGTTATCGACCATGCCACGCTCACCAAAAAGTGAAGGCAGGTCGCTATAACAGGCGTGAATATATTGATCTGGGGTGGCCCAGTTGGTGCCCTGGCAATGTGAAAACTTAGTAAAAGAGAGCAGTGCGGCAAAGATAGCTAGTGCAAGTATCGCCCGCGTGCGCATTGCCATTACGGTTTGCGGGTTTGCTTTCCACCAGAAGTCATCACAACTGGATCAAGGCCACCGATATTTGACGGTGCTGGGAAATCCATTACTGGTTCATCCTTGAGTGCGCCTTTCATAAAGGCAGTCCAAATTCTGGCAGGGAAGGTTCCACCTGTTACTGAGTTCAACCCACCAATTCCATTGAGGGACTCAGATGCGCTATCGCGAAACAAAGCCACAGAGGCTGCTAATTGTGGTGTGTAAGCACTAAACCAGGCAGAGGCGTTGGACTGAGATGTTCCAGTTTTTCCTGCAGCTGGGCGACCAAGGGCTAAGGCTGCAGCACCAGTACCACCAGTTACAACCCCTTTAAGTGCATAGGTTAAATCTGCCATTACTTCTTTACTAAAGACTTCTTGGGTCTCTTGCCTTGCTTCATACAAAACACCCTTGTTAGAACCAATAACTTGGGCAACTAGATATGGTTTTGCTTTTATTCCTTGGGCGGCAAAGGTGGCATAAGAATTTGCAACATCGATAACGTGCGGACTTGCAACACCCAACACAACAGAGGGTGTTGGCATCATTGCTACTGATTCTGGAATTCCAGCACGACGAGCAACATCGACAACTGCAATTGGGCCGACTTTAATTCCTAGAGGAACAAAAACTGTGTTAACAGAGTGCTTAGTTGCATAGAGCAGATCTATTTGACCCCAGCCTTCATCGCCATAATTAGAAACTTCATATGGTTTCCCTGCATCATCAAATACTTGCGGTGAATCACCATTCCACATCGATGTTAAAGGAATTCCTTGCTCAAGTCCTGCAATAATTGCAAATGGTTTAAATGTGGAACCAGCCAGTGCAATGGATTGTGTTGCATCGCTGAGTTGGCGCTGTAAGTAATCCCGGCCACCATACAAAGCTGCGATTTCACCGGTTCCAGGCCTGATAGCTACTAAACCAATATGTAAGTTTTCCGGGGCTTTAGAGGGATAGAACTTGTTGACTGCATCAACGGCAGATTGTTGGGCTTTTTGATCAAGTGTTGTCTTAATAACAAGACCACCAACTAGAAGTTGGTCTTGGCTAAAACCTAACTTAGATAGTTCCTTTGTTACAGCTTCAATGATGTGACCCTTCGGTCCACTGAGCTGTCCTGACGTTGAACGTGGTGCAACAGTTGGGAACTTCATCTTTGCGGCTGCATCTTTATCTAACCAACCAGCATCAATCATTCCTGCTTTGACGTATTCAAAGCGGGCTTGTAAACGCTCTAGGTTTCCTTCTTTAAATGCTGGATCATATAGGCCAGGAGAGCGCAAAATAGATGCGATAACTGCAGCTTGAGCATTTGTTAATTGATCAACATTACGGTTGAAATACTGTTGGGAGGCTGTCATCACACCGTATGAACCACGACCAAAGTAAATAGTATTTAAGTAGCTTTCAAAGATTTGATCTTTGGAGAGTTGGTTTTCTAACTTAATTGATATGACTAACTCTTTAATTTTCCTTTGAATTGTGCGACTTGGGGTTAAAAAGGCAGTCTTTGCATATTGCTGGGTAATGGTTGAGCCACCCTGCAATGACCCACCCTTTAGGTTGTTAACAACTGCGCGCAAAATCCCTGTGACAGAAAAGGCTCGGTTGGAATAAAAACCACGATCTTCTGCAGCTAAAACCGCATGGCGAACATTGAGTGGAATCTTTGCAAGAGGAACGATCTGACGATTCTGCGTTCCAACGCGACCAATTTCTTCACCATTAGAGTATTGAATAATCGTTGATTGAGAGTTCACATACGCATTGGCATCTGGAATATCTACAGTGAAGTAGGCCAGAGCAAAAAGGACAGCTCCTGCAATGAAACCAAAGCCGCCTAGAAAGACAGCTGATCTGATGAGGAACGTGCGCACTACTTAAGGCTACCGTGTGGCGTAATCCTCGTCCTCCAAGGTGCGTACTTTGCGGGGCGCCTTGCGTTCATGGCCATCGCCCAAAATGAATGAGGCACAGAGGTGATTCCACGAACAACCTTTACATACCTCCACCAGATAGACGCGAAATTCTCCAAACTCACTCTCCATCTGCATTAACTCTTTTTCATTCTTAATGCGACCTGAGTACTGTCCCAGCTGTTCGCCAAATGTGTATCGAAGTTCAACAAGTTCGCCTTTCTTACACACCGGGCAGTTACGGCTCACTTTCTCGCCATGCCACTTAGCTGCCCGCAATAAGTAAGGATCCGCGTCGCACGCATCAACAACTCCACGAAAGAGTGCCATTAAAGTGGCGCGCTTATCGAGTGAATAGTCGATGAACGAACGTTTTGATTTCATTAGTGGAAAGAATAAACCTAAGTGAGCCAGTACGCTCTTCATCATGAGTTTCCTTGGTTTGCTACGGCATCCAAGGTTTTCGCGCCTGCTTGCAATCCGCTGGACGGGGCAGGCAACCGATGGCATCTTTCAAAGTGCCTTGGCGTCCTTTGTCCTGTTCTCTCCTGAGCGCCAAGCTAACGCCTTGAGCGCAGCCCTAGCTTTTGCTGTTGTCTTATTACCATATTCCATCGTTGGTCCTTTTGTTGGAACTATATTGGATCGTCTTTCACGCCAGCGTGCATTACTTATTGCAAATCTAGCCCGAAGTGCAAACTTATTACTTGTTGCACTCTTTGTTTTTAGCGGAACAACCGGTATTGAATTAACAACTGTTGTCCTAATTGCCTTTGGGATCAATCGCTTAATTCTTGCAGCCCTGTCTGCAGGTTTACCTCTGCTCATTGATTCACAATCTCTCATCACGGCAAATGCGATGGCTGTTACGGGTGGCTCTGTTCTTGTCGTTGTTGGTGGGGGAATTGGCGTGGGAGTGCGAGCAGTTATCGATTCATTGGCCTTTGCTAACCACGCTGATGCACTCCTGATTCTCATCGCCAGTGGTGGATATTTTGTAGCAGCGCTATTGACTGGCCGCTTAAACACATTTGAAATCGGCCCATTAGAGCATGAGATAAAGCAGGCCAGTTTCATGCAAGGTATGACAGAGATGCGTGAAGGCTTCCAGTTCCTGCGTATTCATTCTGATGCTGCACGTGGAATTCTTGCAACTGCTGTGCACCGCGGAGGATTAACTGCGCTGACTCTTACAGCTCTATTACTTGAGCGAAATACTTTCAATGATCCGAACTTTCCAGAGCAGGGCTTAAAAGGCTTTGGCTTTGCCCTCTCATTTGCAGGGATTGGCGTCTTTCTGGGTGCATTTCTAGCCCCCTATGGTGTTTCTCAAGTGGGCCGCCACCGTTGGATTCGTTTAGCAATTCTTACAAGTGCTGCATGTCCCTTAATTTTAGCTTCAACACAAACTCAAGTCACATTAATTCTCACAGCATTCTTAGTCTCTTTCTTTGGCCAAAACTTAAAAGTTACTAATGATGCACTCGTCCAATCTAAGATTGATGATTACTACCGTGGTCGAGTTTTTGCCGTCTATGATGTTCTAGTAAATGGTGCAATTGTCTCTGGAGGATTAATCGCAGCGCTCTTGCTTCCAACAACTGGTTTAGGTGCAACGGTTCCGCTATGTGTGAGTGCGGCATACTTATTAGTGGGAGTGCGCTTACTTCGCGCTTCTGTCTTTCCACCAATTAAGTAGAGATTCGGTAGCTTTTTCTTCACCGATTGGTCCGGCCTCAAGACGTAGCTCCATAAGAAAATCCATCGCTGCACCAACATCTCGTGAAGGTTTTAAGTTCAATAACTGCATCACTTGTTCACCATCTAGATCGGGGCGAATCTTTGACAACTCTTCCAGTTCCATTAATACTGCGATGCGCGCTTCGAGAGAGTCATAGACAGTTGCAAGGTGCGCAGCTTTAGTTTTATTGCGAGTGGTGCAATCAGCTCGGGTGAGAACATGTAGATGAGTCAGTAAATCACCGGCATCTCGCACATATCTGCGCACGGCAGAATCCGTCCATTCTCCATCTCCATAGCCATGAAAACGCAGGTGCAGGGCAGTTAAAAGCTCAACAGCCTCCACAGTATCTCCATCAAAGCGAAGTTCAGATAGACGCTTTTTAGCAAGGCGGGCACCCACTACTTCATGGTGGTGAAATGAAACCCCGCCACCTTCTATAAAGGCGCGAGTTTTTGGTTTTCCAATGTCATGGAGTAGCGCAGCAAGGCGAATAACAAGGTTAGGGCCACCTAGGCGATCTTCATGTTCAATTGCTTGTTCAAGGACAGTAATTGAATGCTCATACACATCTTTATGGTGGTGGTGCTCATCGACTTCAAGACGCAGCTTAGGAATCTCTGGCAAAACTAATTCAGCTAGGCCAGTATCTACTAATAATGTAATTCCCTTGCGAGGGTTATTAGACATGAGAATCTTTGTGAACTCATCGCGCACGCGCTCAGCTGAAATAATTGAAATACGGTGTGCTAACTCTCTAATAGAAGCTAGAACTGCAGGTTCGATGTCAAAATCTAATTGAGAGGCAAAACGGGCAGCACGCATCATGCGAAGTGGATCATCATTAAATGAATCGTTGGGCAGACCTGGTGTGCGCAGAGTTTTTGAAGCTAAATCTTTCAAACCATTAAATGGATCGATGAACTCTGGTGTATCGGTTGTTAACTCCAACGCCATTGCATTAATAGTGAAATCACGACGTGATAAATCACCGTTGATATCTTTGCCATATTCAACTGATGGTTTGCGTGAATCAACTTCGTAATGTTCGTTGCGATAGGTAGTTACTTCAACAGTTGTATCACCACGTTTACCTGCAACAGTTCCAAACGCAATACCGGTATCCCACACATTTTCTGCCCACTGATTGAGAATCTTTTTTGTTTCATTCGGCAGCGCATTCGTTGTGAAATCTAAATCATTTCCCAATCTGCCTAAGAGCGCATCGCGCACAGGTCCACCTACCAATGCCAAAGTAAAGCCTTTGGCTTTAAAGGATTGCGCTAGAGAACTTGCCAGCGGGGCTCGTCCAATCAGCGAGCGAATGGCTAGCTCGCCCGCGGCTCCTAATGCCTTACTCACAATAAGTAAGGTTAGAGCAGTACCCTTGCTCCATGACCCCGGCACCTGGTGCGGGCAGCGAAGGCATTAAAAAGAAGCGGAAGCGCAAACGCCCCGCTAACCGCGGCCCCCAAACACAGAGTTCTTCACACCCTGAAAAAACTCTTCACCCAAAAAACAAACGTCCCTATGCCAAACGCGTGGATGAAATCAGCGCTGGCGGGTTAGTTATCGACACCTCTGGCACACAAGGCTTACTTATTGGACGCATTGATCATAAAGACACCTCTGGAAAGCGCATTCTGTGGTCCTTACCAAAGGGACATATAGAAGAAGGTGAAACGCCAGAACAAGCTGCGATTCGTGAAGTGGCTGAAGAAACTGGAATTACCTCGGCAATTACTAAATCCCTAGGTGTGATTGATTTTTGGTTTATGGCTGGCGGTAAACGTATTCACAAGACTGTCCACCACTTTATTTTTACTGAAGTCAGTGGTGAATTAACACCACAAGTTAGTGAAGTCGATGAGGTCTCCTGGTTTCCTTTAAGTGAAATTGTGGAGCGCTTGGCTTATCCCGATGAAAAGAAATTACTTGCCAAAAATGGTGAGTTGCGACCATGAAGAAAGTTATAGGTTTTTTGCTCACAGCTCTCTTCCTGTTTGCGCCATTATCGCCTGTTCACGCAGATTCAACAATAGTTCGTATTATTAGCCCTGCACATCAAACTTTCACTGGCGAGTTTAGAAATGATGATTTGGCGCAAGAGTTAACACCTTCAGGCAAGTTAGGCCAATTAGTGTATGTGCCCGTTTCTCGTTCTAAAATTTGGGTAATTGATCCAGCTTTAATCGATGAGGTTATAGCGATGACTGGTGAATACACATTAGCAACCGGTGCCACACCTATCGGTTCACCGATCGCCTCTAATTGGTTAGCCCAGTTGCAGAAAGTATCTAGGGGCAATGATGTTATAGCTCTTGCCTATGGCAATCCTGACATTGCACTAGCTACGTCTTTAGCGCCTAGTGAATTAAAGCTGTATTACGTATTTGGACAATCACAGTTACAGATTGCGTTGGGGCGCATTGTGCGCAGTGAACCAGATGGTGGGTGGAGCACAGGAAAATCAAGGCTCAGCCCAGTGTTAAAAAAGAACTACAGCGATCGCCGTAAGGCCCTTACTCGATTATCACGCGCTGTTAGCGATCCAGAATTAACGCTGCTGCGCGCCCGTTTGAGTCGTCTTTTGTCACCTTCTTTAGATAAAGATTCACGCAACTATTTCTCATACAGCGCTAAATCTGCAGTTGATGCCCACGTTCGTAAACTGCGGATTAACCCAGGTAAATATCAAGTGACAACTGAATCTGCGAAACTTCCTGTGACGCTCATCAATGAGTTCTCAGTTGATGTCATGGTCAATGTGGAAATGACCCCCATGAATTCCCGAGTTGTAGTTGAAAACTTTGCCGGTGTCGTGGTGCCCGCTAACTCTAAAAAGCAGTTAGAGCTCACTCTTGATGTAGTTGCCCCTGGGGAGACCACGATAACTGCCCAGATTACCGATGCCACGAGTGTGCAGATAGTGCCAGCATCTATTCTGCAGATTAATTCAACAGTTATCGATAAACGTGTGACATGGTTTACTACTGGGGCAGCCATCCTGCTCTTGCTTGCTGCTGTTGCTCAAAGCCTTCGCCGAGTAAGAAAGGGGCGCGCTGATGAAATCTAATGAACTTTTCCGCGCCTCAGGGATCATGGCACTTGGCACAATTATTTCGCGCATTACTGGATTTATCCGTGGCATTTTAATTGTTGCAGTTCTTGGTACAGCCCTACTTGCAGATACATACAATGTGGCAAACACAATGCCTAACATTTTGTATAACTTGCTTGTGGGCGGCGCGTTAACTGCCATATTTATTCCACAGTTGGTGAGATCTTTTGATCATGAAGATGGCGGAGATGGTTTTGCATCACGCTTAATTACAACAATTTCAATTATTTTATTTGCACTCGTTGCCTTAGGAATGTATTTCGCACCGGCTCTAGTTCGTCTCTATGCACCGGAATTTTCCACCACTGGTTTTGAGGTTGAAAAAGAGATTGCAATTGCATTTACTCGTTACTGCCTACCTCAAATCTTCTTCTTAGGCCTCTTTACGATGCTGGGCCAGGTAGCAAATGCCCGTGGTTCCTTCGCCCCGCTGATGTGGGCGCCGATAGCTAATAACATTGTTGGTATAGCGTTATTTGGCGCTTTTCTTGTTTTTGCGCCACCTGTGAGCATCGATAACATTTCAAATATTCAAGTGCAGATCTTAGGATGGGGAACAACACTGAGTGTGGTTGTTCAAGCGCTGGTTTTAGTACCAGTGGTAAAAAGATTAGGGATAAAACTACGCCCGCAATGGGGCGTAAAGGGACTTGGTAAATCTTTTGGTCTAGCAGGCTGGACTTTGATTTATGTTTTGATTTCACAGCTTGGTTATTTAGTAACAGTAAACGTTGCTACAAGTGCTGCTGTGCGAAGTGCCCAAGAAGGAATAGAACGAGGGGTTGGTTACACGCCCTATACATATGCCTATTTCGTCATGTTGTTGCCTTATTCAATTGTGACCATCTCAATCATTACAGCTATATTGCCTCACATCTCACGCCTTGCTCTAGAGAAGAAAGCTGAAGAAGTGCGTGAGCAGTTAATTCGTGCCATACGACTGGTAGGTGTTATTACTATTCCCAGTGCAGTTGCTTTCTTGTTATTTGGCCCACTCATTACTTCCGTTATTTTTATAGGCATTCCAATAGAAGATTCTAGATATATCGGATATGTATTAGCTGCGCTAAGTTTCGGTTTAGTTGCATTCTCTATCAACTTAATTTTGATCCGTGGTTTTAACGCCTTTGAAGATACTCGCACACAAGTTATTTCAATACTTATCATTAACATTATTGCCGTTGCACTCTCTTATCTCTCACTCTTCACCTTGCGCAACCAATGGGTGACAATTGGTTTAGGTGCAGCGTTCTCGATCTCTTACTTAATTGGTTTGTTAGTCACTTTGTCATTACTTAAAAAACACACTGGCCGAATTTCTTTAAAAGATTTTGGTGGGCAACACCTTCGCCTATTCGGAGCCTCTTTTGCCGTGATGGTGCCGCTTTTTGCATTAACCCAGTATTTGGATTGGGTGGGTGTGGAGATAAGTAAAATCGCTAGATTAGGTGAGTTAGTAGTCGTTATGGCCACCGCCTTTGTTGGCTATCTCATTGCTGGCAAGGCAGCTGGTGTTGAAGAAATCACAATGATTAGACATCTCAAGAACTCCGTTTTACGACGTCCTGGCCAAGTGGAATAAAGAAGATAAGTTAGGGGTTACAGGGAGTACACATGAGTGACGTTAGAGATGTCGTAATAGTTGGATCAGGCCCAGCTGGATACACAGCTGCAATTTATGCATCTCGCGCGCAGTTAAATCCAATTATTTATGAGGGTTCTGTAACTGCAGGCGGTGCACTGATGAACACCACTGAAGTTGAAAACTTTCCTGGATTTATTGATGGTGTGATGGGTCCAGATTTAATGGACAGTATGCGAAAGCAAGCTAAGCGCTTTGGCACAGAGTTAATCACCGATGACATTGTTGAAATGGATTTATCAGGTGATATCAAGATTTTGAAAGATGGTTCAGGAAACACTGTTAAAGCAAAGGCTGTCATTCTTGCAACAGGTAGTGCATACCGCGAAATTGGTTTAGTAAATGAAAAGCGTCTATCTGGCCATGGTGTTTCTTGGTGTGCCACATGTGATGGTTTCTTTTTCCGTGGACAAACAATTGCAGTTGTTGGCGGGGGAGACTCAGCAGTTGAAGAAGCAACATTCTTAACTCGATTTGCTGACAAAGTTATTTTGATTCACCGTCGTGATTCTTTGCGCGCATCAAGAATTATGGCAGAGCGCGCTGCCAATAATCCTAAGATTGAATTCTTATGGAATTCTGAAGTTATTGATGTTCTCGGGGCTGACAAAGTTTCTGGTCTAAAGATTAAGAACACTGTTGATGGATCTGAATCAACTTTAGATGTCACTGGTTTATTTGTTGCCATTGGGCATATTCCACGCAGTGAATTAATCATTGGTCAAATCGATTTAGATGCTGAAGGCTATGTAAAAGTTGAAGATCGATCCACTAGAACAAATATCAAGGGAGTCTTTGCCTGCGGTGACTTGGTGGACCACACCTATCGCCAAGCAATCACTGCAGCTGGCTCTGGCTGCGCCGCAGCGTTAGATGCTGAAAGATTCCTGGCAGGACACTAAAGTTCTCTACCTCTACCAATAGATATCAAGGAGTAAATGATGGCCACGAGTAAAGTCACTACAGCAACATTTGATGAGCAGGTTTTAAAGAGCAGCACGCCTGTATTGGTCGATTTTTGGGCTGAATGGTGTGGCCCATGCCGTGCTGTGGGACCAATTCTGGAAGAGATCTCTGACGAATACGGCTCAAAGCTAAAAATCGTAAAGCTCAACACTGATGAAGAATCAGCAATTGCAATTAAGTATGGAATCTCATCAATTCCAACTATGAACGTCTTTGTTAACGGCCAAATCGTCAAGACAATAGTTGGAGCCAAACCAAAGCCTGCGATGTTGAAGGAACTTGAAAGCTTTCTCTCCTAAAGAAAATGTCACAGCTCTCTGAGTCCCAGATCCGGTCTTTTCAACAAGCTCGTGGTTTAAGTGTCACGGGTCTTGTTGATGAAGTCACGGCCCGCGCACTTGAAGAAGCGCAGTGGAAACTCGGAGATAGATCGTTAAATCTGCAAGAGCCACCCTTGATGCATGGTGATGATGTTGCTGCATTGCAATCACGTTTGACTGAAATGGGTTTCGATTGTGGGCGGGTGGATGGAATCTACGGCCTGCGCACTGAGTTAGCGGTGAAAGAATTCCAGAAATCTGTTGGTGCAACCGTTGATGGTAAATGTGGCCCGGCAACAATCATCGCACTTATCCGTTTGACTAAAATTGTCTCTGGTGGTGCGCCTTCTATCTTGCGCGAGAGTGCAAATCAAAAAGATCGTGGCCCTGCACTTGCCAATAAGACAATAGTTTTAAACCCTGATGGTGACGATGCACTTGTTTATGATGTTGCAGTTCGTACTGAAGGCCGTTTATTAGCACTTGGTGCATCTGTCTTCTTAACGCGTGGTGAAAAAAATAATCCTTCCGAAAGTGAGCGAATTGCTTTCACAAATACCAGCAATGCGGATTTGATGATTTCACTACATGAAGATAGTTATAAGAATGAAAACGCACATGGTGCAGCAACTTACTTTTATGGAAGTGATGTGCACGGTGTGCACTCAATCGTTGGTGAAAGATTTGCATCATTAGTTCAGCGAGAAATATGTGCCCGTACTGATTTTGCTAACTGCCGCACACATGCCATGACGTGGGATTTGTTGCGTCTAACTAAAGCCCCCGCAGTTCGCATTGATTTGGGTTATAAAACTAATCCTGGCGATAGTGGGCGTATGTCCCGTCCTGATTTTCGTGATGTGATTGCAGAAGCCCTTGTTATTGCAATTCAGCGCCTCTATTTAGCTGCTGAAGATGATGCAAAAACAGGAACTTTGCGTATCTCTGATCTGCGCAAAGCCGGTATTCGTCGTTAATTAGTGTTCGGCGATGTGCCGGCATATGGGAGACTTACGCCATGTCTGATGTAACGCCACGTTTTGCAACTGGAGCGCCTCAAAATCTCGAGGAGCGCTTTGCGGGACGGGCTGCGCACATGCAACCAAGTGAGATTCGCTCACTTTTTGCTGTTGCATCACGTCCTGAGATTGTCTCACTTGCTGGTGGAATGCCTAATCTTTCAGCACTTCCCATGGCGATGATGGCTGATGTCGTGCAAAAACTTATTGTGACTAATGGCCAAGAGGCTCTGCAATATGGAAGCGGGCAAGGTCATCCAAAACTTCGCGAACAAATCTGCGAAATGATGGCGCTAGAAGGAATTCGCGCTAATCCTGATGATGTTTTAGTAACAACAGGTTCGCAGCAAGCTCTCGATTTAATCTCACGTATCTTTATTGACCCAGGCGATGTGGTTTTAGCTGAAGCACCCTCCTATGTTGGAGCCCTCGGTACTTTCCACCAATATGAAGCCAAGGTAGTTCACGTTGAAACCGATAATTTGGGGTTAGTTCCAGATGGGCTACGTGCTGCGATTAAAAGCGTGCGCGCATCAGGGCGCCGAGTTAAGTTTCTCTACACAATCCCTAATTACCAAAACCCTTCAGGAGTTCTCCTTCCTGCAGATCGCCGTACTGAGATCTTAAATATCGCCCGCACAGAGGGTATTTTTGTTGTGGAAGATAATCCTTATGGCCTGCTTGGCTTTGATAAGCCATCACCTAATGCCATGCGTGCTGAGGACTCTGAAAATGTTATCTATCTGGGTTCATTTTCAAAGACCATCGCACCTGGAATGCGTGTGGGTTGGGCGCTAGTGCCACCGTCATTAAAAGAGAAATTAATTATTGCCAGCGAATCTTCCATTTTGTGTCCTTCTAACTTTTCACAGTTAACGATTTCTAGTTATTTAGCTGATCAACCATGGCGCGATCAGATTGCTTCTTTTTGCGATCTCTATAAAGTACGCCGCGATGCAATGCTTGAAGCTTTAGATGAACACTTCCCAGCAACTGCCAAGTGGACTAAACCTGGTGGTGGTTTTTACGTCTGGGTAACTTTGCCGCCAGAAATCGATACTAAAGCTCTGATGCCAAAGGCGATTGTTGCCAAAGTTGCTTATGTACCAGGCACAGCCTTCTATGCCGATGGTTTTGGTTCCTGGTCCATGCGTTTGTCCTATTGCTACCCAACACCAGAGCGCATCCGCGAAGGTGTGAAAGCTTTGGGCGGGGTTATTAAGACCGAGATGTCTCGCCGTGGCATCAACCAACTAAATTAATTATTAATCGCCTTAGCAATACGTTTTAAATCCTCAGCCCCTGCAAACTCAATAACAATTGTTCCCTTTTTTATGCTGCCTTGAATGGAAACTCGGGTATCTAAAGTGTCACCTATGGTGTCAGCAATCTCTTGAAGTTCAGGGCTGGCCGACTTTGTAGCCTTTAACTTCTTTGCACCTTTTCGCTTTGGCGCCCCCGTTGAAATAATTTCTTCAGTTGCACGAACGCTCAAACCTTGCGCAACAATGCGCGCAGCTAGTTTTTCAATTTCACTTGAATCACTTAAACCCAATAGTGCGCGTGCATGTCCTGCACTGAGCGCACCGGTAATAAGTTTGTGTTGAACTGCAGTTGGTAAGTTCATTAAACGAATGGTGTTGGAAATTAATGGACGTGATCGTCCAAGCTTTGCCGCCAGTTCGTCATGTGTGCAGTTAAAGTCTGTGAGAAGTTGTGAATAGGCCGCTGCCTCTTCAAGTGAGTTAAGTTGGCTGCGATGGATGTTCTCGATCAACGCCTCTCGCAACAGCTCATTATCTGGAGTTTGGCGAATGATGACTGGAATTGTTTTTAATCCAGCTGCTTTAGCTGCGCGGAATCTGCGCTCTCCCATAATGAGTTCATAGGAACCATTTGCTTTCTGGCGAACAACAGGAGGTTGCAAGATGCCAATCTCTTTAATAGATGCGGTTAATTCATTGAGTGCATCAACATCAAAGTGTTGGCGGGGTTGACGTGGGTTAGCAGATATCAGATTGATATCAATTTCATTGTGCGTTGCAACTTCTTGACCTGCAACAGTTAATGATGTTGGAATCAATGCATCTAGGTTTGTGCCTAGCCCTCCACGACGTGCCATTACGCAATCTCACCTTCGCGCTTGTAATTAATGGAAACAACATTGGAATCAAAAGGTTTGCCACGCTCTGCTAATTCGCGAGCCACTAACATATAAGCAATAGCACCTGGTGATGATGCGTCATACGTCATTACTGTTTGACTAAATCCCGGTGCCTCTGAAACGCGCACAGCGCGTGGAATGGGAATGTCAATTAATTCATGTGGATAATGTTTGCGGATTTCATCTGCAACATCATTAGCAAGCCGTGTGCGAGAATCAAACATTGTCAAAATAAATGTTGAAAGTTTGAGTGATGAGTTCAAACGCTTCTTAACTAATTCATATGTTTTTAATAGTTGTGATAATCCTTCAAGTGCGTAGTATTCACATTGAATAGGAATCAACATTTCTTTTGCGGCAGTTAGCGCATTAATTGTTAATAAACCAAGAGATGGTGGGCAATCAATAAAAATATAATCAAGCGGTTCACCGGCAGCTATGCGTTGTGTTGCTAACTCATCAATGGCATCTTTTAATCGCATCTCACGTGCAACCATGGGAACTAATTCAATCTCGGCTTGTGCAAGTGAAGTATTGGATGAAACACATTCAAGGGATGGAAATCCTTTAACTTTTTGAATTGCTTGCGACATTGTTAAATCGCCCATAAGAACTTCATAAATTCCAGCATTTTCTAAGTGCTCTACCCCCAGGGCAGTTGAGGCATTTCCTTGAGGGTCTAGATCAATGACTGCCACCCGTAGGCCGCCCATAGAAAGGGCTGCCGCCAAGTTAACCGTGGTGGTGGTTTTGCCGACCCCACCCTTTTGATTGGCTACCGTGATAATTCGAAGGGAGGCTGGTTTTGCCATCGCCTCTTTGAGGCGGCGAACGCCGATAACCTGCCTTGTTTCACGTGAATCATCCACGTGGGTTAGTTAAGCACCTTTACGCACTTCTACTATGCGTCCTGGCTCAATGCCGTCAAGATTTACCTCATGGAGCACCGCTTTCGGCACAGATTTCATCTCTTCTTCGGCCGACTTTCCCTTAATAGCCATAAGGGAGCCGTTGGTTTTTACAAGGTGCCAGCTCATCTTCTTTAACTTCTCAAGAGGGGCCACTGCCCGAGCTGTTACATAGTGGGCAGTAGTGCGCACATCCTGGGCTTGACCGCGGATAATCTCAATATCAAGGCCAGCAACAGCCTCTTTGAGGAACCCCACTCTGCGCTCAAGGGGCTCAATGAGGGTCACTTTGAGATCTGGGCGGGCCAGTGCAATCACGATTCCAGGCAGACCTGCCCCTGAGCCGATATCAAAGACTATGGAGCCCTCATTTAATAGGGAGGTCACGGGCAGGCAGTTAAAGATGTGGCGATCCCAGATCTTGTCAGCTTCGCGGGGACCGATTAATCCACGCTCAATTCCAGCGCTTTCAAGGAAAGCGGCATAGGCATGAACCCGATCGATATCAGGAAAGTATCGCTCGATCAGGGTTTCACGTGAAACCTGCATTTAGGCTGGATAGATAACAACGCAGCGGTTGGGGTCTTCCCCATCAGATTCGCTACTAAGGCCTAGCTCTTGGATTGTGTCATGGATGATTTTGCGCTCAAAGGCGTTCATGGGAGCTAGCTTGATTGAAGCCCCAGTTGACTTTGCCTCCTCGGCCATCTCCTTGGCAAGTTTTGTTAACTCTGTGCGACGGTTAGCACGAAAGTTATCGATATCGAGCATGAGGCGTGATCGATCTCCGGTGGCGGTCTGAACCGCTAGGCGGGTGAGCTCTTGAATAGCATCGAGGACTTCACCCTCACGGCCAACAAGGTGGCTCAATTTTCCTCCAACGATAGCCAGTGAGGCACGGTCGTTTTCAACGTCAATATCGATGTCTCCATCTAGATCTGCGATGTCGAGCAACGCCTCTAGGTAGTCAGCGGCGATATCGCCCTCTTCTTCAAGTTTTGCAACGCCCTTTACTGGCTTTGTCTCTACTGCATCTTCTTCTACCTTTTCAATAACCTCTGTTTTTGCCTTTGCCATTACATATCTCCCAGTCGGGTTTGTAGTGAATTAATACTATTTGTACAGTTTTGTCCTATTTCTTCTTTTTCTTCTTTTTGGGTTGCTTTCGTTGCCCTGCAACTTCTTCACGTGTTGGGGCCACATCTGATTCAGGGGCTACGACCCCGTTTTTACGGTTGCGCTTTTTCTGCAACTCTTCATAGGCAGGTGATCCTGGTGTTGGGTTTCGCTTAATGACATAGAACTGTTGTCCCCATGTCCAAAGATTTGTTGTTGACCAATAAATTAAAACGCCGATTGGGAAGTTCACGCCAGAGATTGCAAAAATTACTGGGAATGCATACAACATAATCTTCTGCTGCTGCAACATCATATTGTTGCTTGAATCCATCTTTGGCATGCCCTTTGTCATTAACTGACGTTGCGTCGTAAAAGTTGTCAGTGACATCAAAGCAATTAAGCCAACAGTAACAATTTTAACTGTTGTGATGTCAGTCCCGAGGAAAGTATCTGAGATTGGCGCTCCAAAGAATTTAGCGTTAGCTGCACTCACTACATCATCTTGGGTTAACACGCCGTGTTTTACAGGAGGGTTCTTACCAATACCATTGAGAACAGTGAAGAGTGCAAAGAAAATTGGTGCTTGGGCAAGAATGGGAAAACATGAAGCTAATGGATTTGTTTTGTGCTCTTTATAGAGCTTCATCATCTCTTCTGATTGTTTCTGGCGATCATCTTTATACTTTTTTTGAATTTCCTTCATGTGTGGTTGAAGGGCAGTTAGTGCTCGTTGGCTCTTAATCTGCTTGACAAAAAGTGGCACCAATATAATACGGATGATAATCACAAGACCGACAATGGATAATGACCATGCCGCACCGCTGTCTTTGCCAAAAATAGGAGAGAGCACTTTGTGGATTGTTACAATCACCCAAGAAACAGCGATATATAAGGGGTTTAGGATAGATCCCATAGATTACACTCCAGCTTTCTCTTGTGAAACAACATAATCCACGCCGCCATGTGACCACGGGTTACAGCGCACTAAACGCCAAGCGCTCATTGCAACTCCTTTTAATCCATACGTTTCAATTGCGGTAACCGCATAAGATGAACATGATGGGTAGTACTTACATCGAGGTGCAAGTGACGGGGAGATCCATTGTTGATAAAACTTGATAGGTGCAGTCAGGAGAGTTCTCATTGCGTGACCGCGCACTCTTTAGTTTTGCGAATGAGATGTGCAAGAACAGTTGCAATCTCTGACTTGCAATCGGCCTCTATTGAATTGTTGAGTCCGCGAATAACTAACAGGGATCCGTTTGGAAGTGATGCGTAGTTATCAAAGATACAGTGGCGGATTTTTCGCGCCAGGCGGTGTCGAGCCACTGAACTGCCAATAGTTTTACTTAGAATTAATCCAGCGCGGGCAGGTTGATTGAGTTGGGTTACATACAGGTAGCCGACAAAGTTGGTAGATGAGTAACGGATTCCACTTTTTGTTGCGCGGGCAAAATCCCCGCTCTCAGTCAAACGTGCGCTTTTAGCAAGCACAAGAGTTTTCCTACAGAGTCCTTAGGCAGAAAGGCGCGCGCGGCCTTTTGCACGGCGAGCTGCCAGAACAGCGCGGCCTGCTCGCGTGGCCATACGGGCGCGGAAACCATGCTTTTTGGCGCGGCGGCGTGAATTGGGTTGGAAGGTGCGCTTTGTCATGTCAAACTCCTCAATACTTATACTTTTGTGCGGGCCAGAAATACGGGGGAAGCGAGGAGGTAACGGTAGAGGTCTGGGGATAAGCCGGTCAAACTCAGATCTGGACTCACCCCCACAGCCTCATTCTGTGGATAACCAGTTGCTTTTTTTCCCAATCCGCTCTACTTTTACGCCCTCCTCCACAGCTTTATAGCTTTTGGGGGGCATATAAGGGCTCAACCTGGGGTTTAGACCACAGGCTGTGGATAACCTTGTGGATATCAGAGAGGGGCGGCAATGGCCGTTAAAGAGATTGAGTTAACGCTTCTCTGGGATCGCGTTATTGAAGAAGTTGCCGTTGATGCGCCTCAACATCGAGCGTTTTTACAACTCACGCAACCGTTAGGTCTTCTCCATAACAACGATCAAACAACGCTCTTGGTGGCAACCCCTAATCTTTTTGCAAAAGATGTTTTAGAGAGCCGCCTGCGCACAGTTGTCTGCGATGTTTTAACTCGCGAACTGGGTGACAAGGCCAGTATTGCTGTGACCGTTGATGAAACCTTGGAATCTGCCGAACCACAAACCCCAGAAGTTGATATTGAATTTGTAGCACCCAAGGTTGGAACGGGCCGAGAAGAAACTCCATCAAAAAGCGCCGAAGTTTCACAACTTAACTCTCGCTACATCTTTGAGACTTTTGTTATTGGTGCATCCAATCGTTTTGCACATGCCGCAGCCGTGGCAGTTGCTGAGGCACCAGCTAAGGCATACAACCCGCTGTTTATTTATGGTGAGTCAGGCCTTGGAAAAACCCACTTATTACACGCTATTGGTGCCTATGCAAAAGAGCTCTATGGCAGCGTTCGCGTTCGCTATGTTTCATCAGAAGAGTTCACTAATGATTTTATTAACTCCATTCGTGATGATAAAGCCACAGCTTTCCAGCGCCGCTATCGCGATCTAGATGTTTTGCTTGTTGATGATATTCAATTTTTAGAAAATAAAGAGCGAACTCAAGAAGAGTTCTTCCATACTTTCAACACTTTGTATAACGCTAATAAGCAGATTGTTATCTCTAGTGATCGACCACCCAAGCAGTTAACAACCTTGGAAGATCGCCTACGTTCTCGTTTTGAGTGGGGTTTAATTACAGATATTCAACCTCCTGAGTTAGAGACACGTATTGCGATTCTTCGCAAAAAAGCCGCGCAAGATAAATTAAATGCGCCTGATGATGTTTTGGAATACATCGCTAGCAAGATTTCAACTAATATTCGCGAACTTGAAGGCGCACTCATTCGTGTTACAGCTTTCGCATCTTTAAATCGTCAAAGTGTTGATCTATCACTTGCTGAAATTGTTTTAAAAGATTTAATTCCTAATGAGAACAATCCAGAAATCACTGGCGCCACAATCATGGCTCAGACCGCTGCTTATTTCTCGCTTACTATCGATGATCTATGCGGAACATCTCGCTCTCGGGTATTAGTAAACGCCCGCCAAATTGCGATGTATCTCTGCCGCGAGCTAACCGAACTCTCGCTCCCAAAAATCGGTCAAACATTCGGCGGGCGTGATCACACCACGGTTATGCATGCCGACCGCAAAATCCGTCAGCTGATGGCTGAGCGTCGTTCGATCTATAACCAGGTCAACGAACTCACCACCAGAATTAAGCAACACGCGAGGTAGGCGCACCAAAAGTGTGAAATGTCCGCTTTGACACTCTTTACCCCCAGTTGGGGATAAGTTGTGGACAACTGTGGAGATCTCTGGCTTTTATGTGGATAGGCCACATTGTTGCTATGAAGAGTAGGAAGGGGAAGGGTGTAAATATGTTATTTGTGCACACCTTTTCCCGCCTTATTCACAGGTTCTGGATGTTGAAACACCGCGTTGAACTGGGCTTTTCTTCTCTATCCACACTAAAGCTGCCTGGTTACTACGACTACCTTTATATATATAAATCTAGATGTGAAACGAACCTTTCATTGAATTGGGGCAGGGTATGAAATTTATTGTCGAGCAGTCAGTCTTAGTTGATGGTGTTAATTGGGTTTCCCGCTCCCTTTCAATAAGGCCAATCAAAACAGAGCTCCTAGGAATAGTTATAGATGCAACAGGTGATCAGGTGTATCTATCTGCTTCTGATTTAGAGACAGCTAGTAAATCTCATTTTCTAGCAGAGGTAAAAGAGCCCGGAAAAGTATTAGTTTCTGGAAAACTTCTCGCTGAAATTTCCCGCTCTCTTCCTAATAAACCCATTACTTTTACACTAGATGGATCCCGTGTTTTAGTAACAAGCGGTAGTGCAAAATTTACATTACCAACACTCTCAGTCGATGAGTATCCCAACCTTCCAGAGCTACCGGATACAACAGGAACTTTAGCTAGTGATGTTTTTGCAACCGCGGTGTCACAAGTAGCAATTGCAGCAGGGCGCGATGATTCATTACCAACCCTGACGGGTGTTCACGTTGAAATTAATGAGGAAACAGTAACTTTGGCCGCAACTGATAGATATCGCTTAGCTGTGCGCGAAATTCAATGGGATCCAACAACTCCCAATGTTTCAACGAGCGCGCTGCTGCGCGCCCGCACCATTGCAGATGCGGCGAAATCTTTAACAGGAACGAAAACAGTTTCACTCTCTTTTGCGCCTTCATCTAGCAATGATCGCCTCGCCGGATTTGCTGGTGATGGTAAGACTATGACATCTCGTATGCTGGATGGAACTTTCCCTCCATACCGCCACTTACTTCCTCAAGAAGTTACTTCTACTGCCCTCATTGAGGTTGCAACACTTCTAGATTCTGTGCGCCGCGTTGCACTTGTGACAGATAAAACCGTCCCACTTCGTCTTGATTTTAATAACAACACACTCTCTCTTGAAGCAGGAGCTGGTGAAGAAGCACAAGCGACAGAGGCGATCGAAATCTTGTCAACTGGTGAACCAATCTCCATCGCCTTCAACCCAGTTTTCCTTGCTGATGGTTTAACCGCTGTTGGAACAAAGTTTGTGCAGATCTCATTTACAGGTCCTAACAAGCCAGCGATTTTAATGGGTAAAAGTGATAAAGACGGCGCACTTGTCGAGAACTATCGTTACTTATTAATGCCAATGCGCTATGCCTCATAATTTATAGGTTTCATTCATGCGTATTAATAAGTTGGCGTTGACCAACTTTCGCTCCTATCCCTCATTGGAGATAGAGTTTGAACCTGGGGTTACCACATTTATCGGCGATAACGGCTCCGGTAAAACAAATATCGCAGAGTCTTTAATCTATTTAGCTTTTCTCTCATCCCACCGTGTTGCCAATAACCTTCCACTTATTTCACTGGGTGCACAACAGGCAATCATTAGAACTGAAATTGAACGCGATAATCGAATATTAAATATCGATCTTGAGATTAACGCTAATAAAGCTAATCGGGCAAGAATTAATGGCAACCCAACAAGAAGCCAGCGTGAGATTTTAGGTGCATGTCAAGTTGTTTACTTCTCTCCCGAAGATTTAGATCTAGTGCGCTCAGAGCCAGGGGGGCGACGCGATTTCCTTGATCGCCTGCTTATTACTCGCACCCCCCGAATGGCTGGGGTTATTGCTGATTATGAACGGGTAGTGAAACAACGCAATACCTTATTGAAAACACGCTCTTCTGCCAGTGCGCTACTACCTTGGAACGAACAGTTAATTAAGTTTGGCGCACAGCTAACCGCAGAGAGAATCGCCCTTGTTGAGGCTTTAAATCCTTGGGTTGCCAAAAACTATGCAAACTTAAATGAAGTTAAACCAGCCTCTATTTCATATAAATGCGGCAGTGAAGGTGCCTCCAATAGTTTTGAGAACAATATTGAGGTGTTAACAAAGAGATTAGAAGAAGTTGCTTATCAAGAGATTGAACGCGGGGTTTCTTTAATCGGTCCCCATCGAGACGACCTCCACTTACACATTGGTGATTTTCCTGCAAAAGGTTATGCCAGCCACGGCGAATCTTGGTCGATGGCGATTTCATTGCGTATTGGGTCGTTTAATCTTTTAAAGAGTGAAGGTTCAGAACCCATTCTTATCTTGGATGATGTTTTTGCTGAACTAGATACATTCCGCCGTAAACAGTTAATCTCTGCTACTCAACTAGCGGAGCAAACTATTATTACAGCAGCCGTTGAAAGTGATGTACCAGCGAAGTTGTTAACCCAAAAGTTTTATGTAACACCCGGAATAGTTAAGAAAGGAAAGAGTTAATGACAAAGCGCGATTTAGCTCTTGATCTTTTTAAGACATTTAAAACTGGTGTGACTAGAAAACCTAACAAAGTTGCGCCAACAAAAACCGTTGGACAAGTTGGCGACCCGGAATTAATCGGTGAATTACTCAACAACATGATTCAAGAACGCGAATGGAATAGCGGTTTAGCTGAAGGAAACTTGTTTATTACATGGGCAACTATTGTTGGCGCAGAAATTGCGCAGCATGCAACACCAATTTCTATTATGGATTCAGTATTAACGATTCAAACATCATCAACTGCGTGGGCAACACAACTCACATTGGTTGCAGATAATTTGTTGGCCACAATTCAAAATGATCCATCAGGTGCCACGATTCAAAAGCTGCGATTTATAGCTCCCCAGGGCCCCAGTTGGAAAAAAGGGCTCCGAACTATTCGCAACGCCCGAGGGGCTCGAGATACCTATGGATAAGGCCTAAACCCACTAGGCACCCTCACCCGCAGGCTCAAAGTTCGGCTATACCCACATCTAAGGCTTATTGTGGCTATTTCAATCCTCATCTACCCACTAGGATAGGAGCGTGCCGGAGGGATTTTCCCTTCCAGAGGCCCTCAGAGGGCAAAAGAACGCTTCAACCTTGGAGGATACACACGTGGCCCAGAACTCCTATGACGCATCTAGCATCACAGTGCTGGAGGGTCTAGAGGCTGTGCGCAAGCGCCCCGGGATGTATATCGGCTCCACGGGTGAGCGCGGGCTGCACCACTTGGTATATGAAGTTGTAGATAACTCAGTCGATGAGGCCCTTGCTGGCTATTGCAGCGAAATCAATGTGACATTGATGGCAGATGGCGGCGTTGAAGTCATCGATAACGGCCGCGGGATCCCCGTGGACATGCACCCGGTTGAAAAGAAACCAGCCCTTGAAGTTGTGCTCACCGTCTTACACGCCGGCGGAAAGTTTGGCGATGGTGGTTATTCAGTCTCTGGTGGATTACACGGTGTTGGTATCTCAGTTGTTAACGCGCTAAGTACAGATCTTTCTGTCACCGTGCAGCGCGATGGAAGTTTTTGGTATCAAGATTACAAATTAGGTGTTCCAACAGCTCCGGTTAAAAAAGGTGAAGCCTCAACAACATCTGGAACAACAATTCGATTCTGGCCATCAAAGGAAATCTTTGAAACAACAGATTTTTCTTTTGAAGTTCTATCCACACGCTTTCGCGAAATGGCGTTTTTGAATAAAGGTTTGATTCTTACTCTCACAGATGCCCGCGGTGGCCACGTTGACGAAATGGGTAAACAACTAACAGTTCGCTATCAATACCAAGGCGGTATCTCTGACTTTGTGAAGCACCTAAATTCAACTAGAGGCGAAACACATAAATCAGTTATCTCTTTTGCTTCAGAGGATAAGAAGAACAAAATTGCCATAGAAGTATCAATGCAGTGGAACGCCGGATTTAGCGAGTCCGTTTATACATTTGCTAACACGATTCACACCCATGAGGGCGGTGCTCACGAAGAGGGTTTTCGCACAGCGCTCACCTCTGTTGTCAATAAGTTTGGTGAAGAAGCAGGATTCATTCGTAAAAAAGAAGATCGCTTAACAGGTGATGATGTGCGCGAAGGTTTAACTGCAATCGTGTCGGTGAAGTTGGCAGATCCACAATTTGAAGGCCAAACTAAGACGAAGTTGGGTAACACCATGGCAAAAACCTTCACACAAAAAGTTGTTAACGAAGAACTCACAACCTGGTTTGAGCAAAATCCCGTAGAGGGAAAAGAGATTGTCCGAAAGAGCATTGATGCAGCTGCAGCACGCGTAGCAGCACGTAAAGCCCGTGATTTAAGCCGTAACCGCAAAGGTTTGCTTGAGGGCCGCGGAATGCCAGGAAAGTTAGCTGATTGCCAGTGGACAGATCCTGCACAGTGTGAACTCTATATCGTTGAGGGGGATTCTGCGGGTGGTTCAACTAAAGGCGGTCGTGATTCACGTAATCAAGCCGTTCTGCCGATTCGCGGAAAGATTTTAAATGTTGAAAAGGCACGCATTGACCGTGTTTTACAAAACAATGAAGTGCAAGCATTAATTACTGCGCTAGGTACTGGCGTGCACGATGATTTTGATATTGAGAAACTTCGCTACCACAAGATTATTTTAATGGCAGATGCTGATGTTGATGGTCAACACATCCGTACCTTGCTTCTTACTTTACTGTTTCGCTTTATGCGCCCACTTATTGAAAACGGTTTTGTTTACTTTGCTCAACCTCCTCTCTACAAGTTGAAGTGGGGCGGTAAAGAGCCTGTTGAATACGCATTTAGTGATCGCGAACGCGATGGCATGATTGAGATTGGTCTGGCTGCAGGAAAGCGTTTACCTAAAGATGATGGAATCCAGCGCTTCAAAGGTTTAGGTGAAATGCCTGCAAAGGAGCTCTGGGACACAACCATGGATCCAGAGCACCGCGTTCTCATTCGCGTGACTTTAGAGGATGCAGCAGCAGCCGATGATTTATTCTCAGTACTCATGGGTGAAGATGTTGAAAAGCGTCGCGCATTTATCCAGCGCAACGCTAAAGATGTGAGGTTCTTGGATATCTAATGGATGAATTGAACCCAAACAACCTCGAATCTTTCGACAAAGTTGAAACCGTTGATCTTCAAGTGGAAATGGCGCGCTCCTATCTTGACTACGCCATGTCAGTTATTGTCGGTCGCGCACTGCCCGATATTCGCGATGGCCTAAAACCAGTTCACCGCCGCGTGCTATATGCGATGTATGACGCGGGATATCGACCAGATAAGGGTTACTACAAATCTTCTCGTATCGTCGGGGATGTTATGGGTAATTACCATCCGCATGGTGATGGAGCGATTTATGACTCTGTAGTTCGTCTTGCCCAACACTGGTCATTGCGTTATTTACTCATCGATGGAAATGGAAACTTTGGCTCTCCAGGCAATGACCCAGCCGCAGCTATGCGTTATACCGAGGCCCGCTTGTCATCTCTAGCAATGGAGATGATGCGCGATATCGATGAAGAGACCGTTGATTTTGTTCCCAATTACGATGGACGCTCACAGGAGCCAACAGTTTTACCTTCTCGACTGCCTAACCTTCTAGTTAACGGTAGCGCCGGTATTGCTGTTGGGATGGCTACAAATATTCCACCACATAATCTTCGTGAAATCGGTGAAGCAGTTATTTATGCGCTAGAAAATCCAGAGATGAAGCAAGAAGAACTTCTAGCTAAATTCTTAACTATTGTTAAAGGCCCAGATTTTCCTACAAAGGGATTAATTGTTGGTCGTAGTGGTATTGAAGATGCTTATCGCACAGGTCGTGGATCAATCACTATGCGCGCAGTGGTGCAAGTAGAAGAGATTAATAAGCGCACATGTTTAGTAATTAGTGAACTTCCTTATCAAGTAAACCCAGATAATTTAGCGTTGAAGATTGCTGAACTTGTTAAAGACGGAAAGATCAAAGGAATTGCCGATGTGCGCGATGAAGGCAATGAGCGCTTAGGCCAGAGATTAGTTATTGTTTTACAATCAAGTGCGATCCCAAAGGTTGTTCTCAATAACCTCTATAAGCACACACAACTACAAGATACTTTTGGCGCCAACATGTTGGCACTCGTTGATGGAGTACCGCGCACTTTGCGCCTAGATGAGTTCATCCGTTACTACATCGATCACCAGATTGAAGTAATTGTTCGCCGAACTAAGTTCCGTTTAACTGAAAAAGAAAAGCGCGCACATATTTTGCAGGGCTATCTCAAAGCCCTCGATGCCCTTGATGCTGTTATTGCATTGATTCGAGCATCGACAACACCGGAAGAAGCTCGCACAGGTTTAATGAAACTTCTAGATGTTGATGAAATTCAGGCTAACGCTATTTTGGATATGCAACTGCGCCGAATTGCAGCTCTTGAGCGCCAGAAAATTAATGATGAATATGAGGCTTTAATGGCTGAGATTGTTGAGTTAAATGCGATTCTTCTAAGCCCTGAAAAGCAACGCGATATCGTTAAAACAGAGCTCACTGATTTAATTGCAAAATATGGCGATGAGCGCCGCACGCAGATTGTGGCCAGCGAAGGCGACTTCAGCGCTGAAGATTTAATTCCAGATCAAGATGTGGTGGTAACAATCACAAGAGGTGGCTATTCAAAGCGCACCATGGCAGATCTCTATCGTTCACAGCGTCGTGGTGGTCGTGGCGTTAAAGGAGCAGCACTTAAGGAAGATGATGTTGTTGATCATTTCTTTGTTGCATCCACTCATGATTGGTTGTTGTTCTTTACAAACCAAGGACGCGTATACCGTACAAAGGTGCACGAGCTACCCGATGCAGGACGCGATGCTCGCGGACAACATGTTGCCAACTTAATGGCATTTAAACCCGATGAGAAAATCGCTGAAGTTCTCTCACTCAAAGACTACACAATTTCCCCATTCTTGGTTCTCGCAACTAAAAAGGGATTAATTAAGAAAACCCCTCTTACTGAATTTGATTCACCTCGAACTGGTGGTTTGATTGCAATCTCATTAAAACCAGGAGATGAAGTAGTTGGCGCATCACTTGTTAATAACGGCGATGAACTCTTACTTGTTTCAACTAAGGCAATGTCACTGCGATTTACCGCAGATGATGAATCACTTCGACCAATGGGCCGATCAACTAGTGGTGTTATTGGAATGAAGTTTCGCGCAAGCGATTCTCTACTGACAATGGCCAGAGTGAACTCAGGACTTGCTGCAAACTCATTTGTTTTTACAGCAACTGATGCCGGTTATGGCAAGAAGACTCCTCTTGAGGAATATCGTTTACAGGGCCGCGGTGGAATTGGAATTAAAGCTGCCAAGATCGATGAGAGTTCTAGAGGATCATTAGTCAGTGCACTTGTTCTTCAAGATGAGGATGAAGTCCTTGCAATTACATCTGCTGGAACAGTGATGCGCACGCCAGCGGCGCAGGTTCGACACACTGGGCGTGATTCCATGGGTGTGCGCCTTGTGAACCTGGATGAAGGCGTGGCATTGGTCTCGGTGACCAAAAACAGTGAAGATGAGATTTCTTTGAAAAGTTAGTATGGTTCGCACTCTGAGTAAAGAGGCCAACCCCCATTTTGGGAGTTAGGGAAGTTCAAGGTAACCTTGCGCTTCTGCAATCGAGATACATCTTTGTTGCGGGCCTATAGCTCAGCCTGGTTAGAGCGCTTCCCTGATAAGGAAGAGGTCGATGGTTCAAGTCCATCTAGGCCCACCCCGCTCTCACACGGGGACCTAGCTCAATTGGTAGAGCACCGCCTTTGCAAGGCGGGGGTTAGGGGTTCGATTCCCCTGGTCTCCACGTTATGACTACTACAGCGACCCTACACACCTCACTCGGTGACATCGTCATCGAGCTATTTCCTAACCATGCACCAAAGACTGTTGCAAACTTTGTTGAGTTGGCAACTGGTGCAAAAGAGTGGACTGATCCACGCACAGGAAAAAAGACAACTTCCAATCTATATGACGGAACTATTTTTCACCGCGTCATCGACGGTTTCATGATTCAAGGTGGAGATCCACTTGGTCAAGGAACTGGTGGACCTGGTTATCGCTTCGCAGATGAGTTTCACGGCGAGCTAGTTTTTGATCGCCCATACATTCTTGCAATGGCCAACTCAGGCCCAGGGACAAATGGTTCACAGTTTTTTATCACTGTTGCACCCACTACTTGGTTAAATCGCAAACACTCAATCTTTGGAGAGGTAAAGGATTCTGCTAGCCAGGCTGTAGTTGATGCTATTGCGACAACTAAGACGGGTGCGCAAGATAAGCCAGTGACACCCATAACAATTAACAACGTTACCGTTGCTTAAGCGCTCAGCTACTTATTCTTTAATCGCAATTATTTGCGGTGCATATCTGCTGCAAATGATTATTCCGACAATTGAAATCCGCTTAGTTCTACCTAACCTTGATTATTTAAGAGCAACTAATGAGTGGTATCGATTATTTAGCGTCTGCCTTGTTCATGCCGGGCTATTACACTTAGGTTTTAATATGTATGCCCTCATGGTATTAGGCAATCCAATCGAAGAAGCATTTGGTAAGAACAAAATGCTCATCATCTTTTTCTTCTCTCTTCTTACCGGCTCTCTCACCTCTGCCTACTTTGCATCCCCAACTTCTTATTCAGTGGGGGCATCAGGTGCGATCTTTGGCTTATTTGGCGCTCTAGCAATTGTGGGAAAGCGCATTGGTGCTGACACACGTTCGATCTATGTCATTATCGCAATTAACTTTGCTATTGGTTTTGCACTTGGAGGAGTTGATTGGAAAGCACACCTTGGCGGGTTAGTGGGCGGTGTTATCGCAGCCCAACTCATCCTCAATAAACGTTAGAGGGTTATCCACAACCTTTACCCACACTGTGGATTGAATTACACCAATGTAATTAAGAAGGTATTAACGCCAGCGAGTGGCTAATGAGAAGCCCACACCGATAAAACTAAAGCCAATAATCATGTTCCAAGCTCCGATACCTGGAATTGGGTACTTAGTCTGCGTGACATAGAAGGCCACGATCCAGAACAGGCCAATTAAGAAGGCGGTCACCATCGTTGGAGCTAGCCACTTAGGGCTCTCTAGCGGGCCATGGGGAGTTTCAACTACAACTTCCTGATTGTGGGCGCGCGCTTGGACGACCTTCTTACGGAGCTTTGATTTAGGCATACGCGAAAGATACACCATGGGCAAGAATGCTCCTATGGCCACCAAGATCCTTGTCGTTGATAACTATGACTCCTTTGTCTTTAACTTGGTGCAATACCTGCAGCAGCTAGGCGCAGAGTGCACCGTTGTTAGAAACGATGCGGTGCAGGCATCTGAAGCTGCCAACTATGACGGCGTTCTCATCTCACCAGGTCCCGGCATTCCTGAAAAGGCTGGTGTGAGTATTGAGATGATTAAGTTGTGCGCTGAGAAAAAAATTCCAGTTTTTGGTGTGTGTTTAGGCCATCAAGCAATTGGTGTTGCATTTGGCGCAACAGTTTCACGCGCACCAGAACTCCTACACGGAAAAACCTCTTTAGTGCATCACCGCCAACAAGGCGTGCTTAAAGATCTACCATCACCATTTACAGCAACTCGTTATCACTCACTGTGTGTGGAGCGAGACACGGTTGGTGCAGATTTAGAGATAACAGGAGCAACCGAATCTGGAATTGTTATGTCTATGCGCCATCGCACATTACCGATTGAAGGAGTGCAGTTTCATCCAGAGTCAGTACTAACAGAACACGGTCATCAGATGTTAGCTAATTGGCTAACTATATGCGGTGATAAGAATGCACAGGCTAAAGCAGTTGGTTTATCACCAGTAGTTGGTATTCGTTCTTAAGGTGCTTTATTAACTGTAATGGTTACTGATTTACCAATAGTTTGTGTAGTTCCGCCATCAGGTGCTTGTCTAATAACTACACCAATAGGTTGGTTTGCATCATAAGCATCGATGGCATTGACTAAGAAGCCAGCTTGAACAAGCAGGGTTCGAGCCTGAATTGCATCCACTCCAATAAGTGCGGGAACAATAACTTGACCACTGGCAATTTGTAAGACAACTCCACTACCTGCGGTAATAGTTGAACCAAGCTCTGGGGTTACTTTCAAAACCGTTCCAAGGGCTTCATCAGATGGGACTGCTTCTGTGCGAGAGACGAGTAAACCAACAGCGCTCAGAGCAGCGCGAGCATCGATGAGAGACATACCCACTAAATCTGCAGGAATAATCGCATCTCCCGGCCCATCTGAAATAGTTAACACAACTCCAGAACCCTTTTGTGCACGTGTTGTCGCCAAAGGTATTTGGCTAGCAACTCGATCTATGGGAATTCGTCCATCATGAGCACGTTGGATTGTTACAACATAATCTTTCAAAAGAGCCTGAGCATCAGCTTGAGTCAAACCCACAACATTTGGGATTTGAGGCAGATTATTTGTATTCCCAGCGGGGCGTGTAACAAATAAACCTGCGGCAATAACAGTAATTGCAAGAATTGAACTCAATGCGCCCACTAAGACTTTGCGACGCGAGATTGTAACTTTAGGAATAGTTGTAGTTAGCGCCTGCCCAGTTCCCACTTTAAACAAATCATCAAGCATCAATCCTGCTGATTGATAGCGATCTTCAGGTTTTTTAGCAAGGGCCACAGAGAGAATGACATCTATGCCCTCAGGTAAATCAGGTTGGATCTTGCTAGGTGTAACTAATACACCGGAAACATGTTGATAGGCGATTGAAACGGGTGTGTCACCAGTAAATGGAGGCTTGCCAGTTAATACTTCATAGAGCAAGCATCCAGTTGAATAAATATCACTGCGCAAATCTGCAACTTCACCTAACGCTTGCTCAGGAGAGAGATATTGCGCAGTTCCAACAATGTTCCACGTGCTAGTTAAGGTTGCGCCAAGATCTGCAAGGGCGCGCGCAATACCAAAATCCATCACCTTCACATCGCCATGATCTGTAATCATGATGTTGGCCGGCTTTATATCTCTGTGAACAATTCCGCGCTCATGTGAATATTCCAGTGCCGCCAATATTCCTTCACCGATTTCAAGTGCGCGTTTGAGTGGCACACGCTCTCCATCGTGAATTAAATCGCGCAACGTGTGGCCAGAGACCAACTCCATCACTATGTAGGGGGCAGGCACTTCACCAGAGTCATAGACCGCAACAATTCCAGGGTGATTCAATCCTGCAGCAGCCAACGCTTCTTTTCTAAAACGGGCAACAAAGGATGGATCGCGGGCTAAATCACTACGCAAGACTTTTATTGCAACTTGGCGAGCAAGGCGAGTGTCTTGGGCAACATAGACATCTGCCATACCGCCGGTGCCAATCATTTCGCCCAGTTTGTAGCGATCACCAAAGAGCGAGTTAATCATTGCGCCGCCCCTAAAACTTCATTGGTGAGCACTTCTTCACCGCTTATGTCGGCAACAATAACAGTGACGTTATCTGGTGCACCATTGATGTAAGTGGCATCAATTAACCCTTTAAGAGCATCAGAGCGATCAGATTTCTTTAATAAAGATTTAATCTCTTTCTCAGTCAGAACACTGGATAAACCATCACTGCACAACAGATACCGGTCTTTTTCTTTCACTTCATAGATCTGTAATACAGGAGTGACCGTTCCCTGTCCCATGAGCGCTTGAGTTAAAACCGAGCGCTGCGGATGATCGGCAACATCAGATTGTGAAATAGCGCCTTGATCGAGAAGCTCTTGAATAACTGTGTGGTCATTACTTAATTGTTCGAGCGTGTTAGCGCGCAATCGATAGCAACGAGAATCTCCCACATGCAAGAGAGCGATAGTTGAATCAATTAGTAGTAAAGCAGTCAGGGTTGTTCCCATCCCACGAAGTTCAACTGCTTCTTCGGCGTATTCGCCAATCTGTGAATCGATGGTGAAAAGTGAGTGAAGAAGGAGATCTTCTATGGAATCAGAATCTATCTCTGAACTTGTAAGTACGGGACTGAGTTTTTGCAGAACTTTAATTGCAATCTTTGAAGCAACTTCACCCCCAGCATGTCCGCCCATTCCATCGGCAACTGCAATGAGGCGACCGGAAACAAAAGCAGAATCTTCATTTCCGCTGCGCTGTAAACCATCAGCCGAGCGCGCACTGCTCTGGAAGTAAATAGCGCTCATGGGCATAAGCCTAACCCCTGTTAATCTTGAATCATGAAAATATATGCCCACCGCGGAGCCTCTATAGATTTCCCAGAGATGACCATGGATGCATATAAAGCCGCCGTCGATCAAGGCGCTGATGGCATGGAGTGTGACGTCCGTTTGACAAAAGATAACCAGATGTTGTTGTGGCATGACGCTGACATGAAGCGCACCGCTGGATACGCAGGTCGCATCGCCGAGATGACCTACCCTCAAATTAAACAGCAGTACCCACAAGCGATGTTGCTCGAAGAATTATTAGAACTTGCTCGAGACAACGATATGGAACTTGCAATTGAAACCAAACACCCAGTTCCTCAAGGAAGTTTAGTGGAAAAGAAAGTTTTAGAACTACTAGAACAAGAAGAGTTAGCAACAGATATTGTCTTGATGTCATTTTCTTGGCTAGCAATTGAAAATATTAGAAAGATTAACCCACAACAAAAAACTGTGGCACTTTTGGAGGATAGGTTCAATTATTTGATGCAGCGTTTTACATCTGCGCCCATTCTTGGTCCTAGCGTGGGGTATCTACGCTCACACCCAGAGATGACTCATGCAATCAAGCCTTTATATGTCTGGACCGTAGATGATGCTGACGATATGCGCTTTTGCTTAGAAAATGGTGTTGAGGTCCTGATTACAAATAACCCGTCATATGCACGCAAGGTGCTCGGGTATCATTAGCCAGTGAGCACATACGCGTATTTAGGCCCCAAAGGAACATTCACCGAAGCTGCTCTCAAAAAGATCACTTCTTCAAATGATTCCCTCATCCCGTATGCAAATGTGACGGCGGCTCTAGATGCTGTCCGTGTTGGTAAAGCGCACTTTGCGCTAGTACCGATTGAAAACTCTGTTGAAGGAGTTGTCGCAAGAACCCTTGATGAATTAGCAACAGGGACCCCACTTTCGATCGTTGGCGAAGTTACTTTGCCTGTTTCTTTTGCGCTCATGTCAAAGCGCGAGAACGTTGATATCCGCCGCATTGCTACACACCCACACGCCGAGGCTCAATGCCGGACCTATATTGCTAAGAATTATCCAGATGCAGAGTTAATCCCAACTGCATCTACTGCAGCAGCTGCTGAAGCAATTGGCCGCGGAGAATTTGATGCAGCCATTGCAGCCCCCGTTGCTGCAGCCCATTACGGACTTACAGTTGTTGCAGATAACATCGGCGACATTGTCGGGGCGGTTACTCGCTTTGTTTTAGTCTCAAAACCTGCAACACCGCCTAAGGCAACCGGGTATGACCGAACATCTCTAGCTGTATTTATTGGCATCGACCACGCTGGAGCGTTACTCGATATCTTGACTGAGTTTGCCAAGCGTGATGTGAACTTAACTTTTATTCAGTCGCGTCCAACGGGTCTAGAACTTGGCCATTACCATTTCATTATTGATGCCGAGGGCCACGTCAGTGATGCTCCAGTAAAGGAGACAGTAGAGGCGTTGCGAGCAATCTGTGAAGATATTCGCTTCCTTGGTTCATATCCACGAGAAAAGGCCGGTAAATGATTGACGTTAAATTCATTCGCGAGAACCCAGATGTTGTCCGCGCATCACAAACGGGCCGCGGAGAAGATGCATCAATTGTTGATCAGATAATTGCATCTGATGAACTACGCCGCGTTGCCATTGAAAAGTTTGAAAAACTACGCGCAGAACAAAACATTTTATCTAAATCGGTAGGAGCAGCTAAAGGTGATGAGAAAACCGCTCTTCTAGAAAATGCTAAAGAGTTAGCAACGGCTGTAAAAGAGGCCGATAGTAAGCGCGCAGAGGCAGAAGAGCAGACCAGAGCTTTAGTAATGCAACTTTCTAATATTCTCGATCCAGGCGCCCCTATTGGCGGTGAAGCAGATTTCCAAGTCCTCGAACATGTTGGCACACCACCTAATTTTGATTTTGAACCAAAAGATCATGTTGAACTAGGAAAACTTCTAGGTGCAATTGATACCGAGCGCGGTGCAAAGGTTGCGGGCTCTCGTTCATATTATTTAACTGGCTCTGGCGCGCTTCTAGAGTTTGCACTCGTTAACTATGCAATCTCCATGGCTGTCAAGGCTGGATTCGTTCCAGTTATTCCTCCAGTACTTGTTAATCCTGCTGCTATGGAAGGCACAGGATTTCTAGGCCAAGCTTCAGAGAATGTTTACAGAATTGAAAAAGATGATGTGTATTTAGTAGGAACTTCTGAAGTTCCATTAGCAGCGATGCATATGGATGAAGTTCTTAACGGAGACAAACTTCCTATGCGCTATGCCGGCTACTCTTCATGTTTTCGCCGTGAAGCTGGAACCTATGGAAAAGATACTCGCGGGATTATTCGCGTTCACCAATTTGATAAAGTTGAAATGTTCTCTTTCTGCCATCCAGATCAAGCAAAAGCTGAGCATGCACGTATTTTGCAATGGGAGAAAGACTTCCTTAATGCAATGGAGATTCCTTATCGCGTCATTGATGTGGCATCAGGGGACCTTGGATCAAGTGCGAACCGTAAATTCGACTGTGAAGCATGGATTCCAACACAAAAGGCATACCGTGAAGTGACAAGTACCTCTAACTGCACAGAATTCCAGGCTAGGCGCTTGAACATCCGTTACAAAGATACCGATGGTACAAAGCCTGTTGCAACATTAAATGGAACTTTAGTTGCCATTCCACGCATGATTGTTGCGATTTTAGAGAACCACCAAAATGCAGATGGAACTGTCAATATTCCAAAAGCTCTTCAACCATTTCTTGGCAAAGCACGATTTGAGTTGGTGTGAGTAAACGCCCCAAACTTATTGCAACAGATTTAGACGGCACGATCGTTCACCACGATGGCACAATCACGCAACGCACAATTGATGCTTTCACACGAGCGCGCGATCTCGGGGTTCATATTTATTTTGTAACTGGCCGCCCGCCGCGCTGGATGAATGAAATTCGAGAAGTTTTCGGTTTTGGTGAAGCAATTTGTGGCAATGGTGCAATGCTCTATGACTTACACAAGCGTGAGGTTACTGAAGAGTGGATGATTTCAAAAGATCAACAGATTGAAATTGCGCAGAGAATGCGTAAGGCAATTCCACACATCTCATTTGCAATTGAGACTCATGATTACTACCACCGCGAAAAATCCTATGTTCCTAGATGGGATATCGGTCTAGATAATGTTGGTGTTGAAAGAATTGAAGATGCAGCAAAAGGACCAGTATTTAAAATGTTGGCCCGTTGTAGTGGTGGGGAATTGACATCGGATGAAATGTTAGAAGTTGCACTGCGTGAACTTGGTGGTTTAGTCACCGTCACACATTCAAATGCTAGAGAATCACTGCTTGAGATTTCAGCGCTAGGAATATCAAAAGGAACAACACTTGCAAAAGTTGCTGGTCGACTTGGGATTGATGCCACAGATTGTGTTTCATTTGGCGATAATCCAAATGATTTTTCAATGCTTGAATGGTGTGGCCGCTCATATGCAATGGCTGATGGGCACCCTGATGCAATCAACTATGCAAAAGATGTAGCTCCATCACATCACAGCGATGGTGTAGCAATAGTTATTGAGAAGTTGTTAGATCTGCCCGCTTAATTTTTAGCCGATTTTCGACTCCGGCCATCTTCGGGTAATCTCTCCCACGGAGGGCTCGCATAGCGGCCGAGTGCACCGGTCTTGAAAACCGGCAAACGAAAGTTTCGTGGGTTCAAATCCCACGCCCTCCGCCATTTTTCTTTACCCCTGTGGTTGAGTTCATAGGCCTTAGGCGTGAGTATTTCTAGCCGAAAATTCACTCTAAGAGGAGACTTACCCCAAGTTATCACTTGCCGGGGGAGCTATTAATGTCAGGTGTTTTTTCACCAACGCGCGCAAAGATCAAAGAGCGCACGTTACGCACAGATAAGTGGTGGTTACAACCACTTGTAACCTTTGGAGTTCTTTTCTCCTTCATTATCTATGCGACATTTCGTGCTTTTGAAAACGCTTATTACTTCACAGAGCCGTTGATTTCACCTTTCTATTCACCATGTCTTTCAGAGGCCTGCGTTGCAGGATCAACGATTGCTGGCTTTACTCCAGTCAGTGCGCAGGTTCTTAACTTTGCGCTATCACCGGCTTTAATTATTTTAATCTTCCCACTTGGTTTTAGAATGACGTGTTACTACTACCGCAAGGCTTACTACCGCTCCTTTTGGTTATCACCACCAGCATGTGCAGTTGCAGAACCACACGAGAAATACACTGGTGAAACTCGTCCCCCACTTATTTTTCAAAACGCCCACCGTTGGTTCTTTTATGCAGGTTTAGTTTTCAACGTCTTTCTAACATATGACGCAATCATTTCTTTCAAGAACCCAGAAGGACAATGGGGACACGCAAGCGTTGGTTCTCTTGTGTTACTTATAAGCTCAACACTTCTTTGGTTCTACTCACTCTCTTGTCACACATGCCGTCACACAGTTGGTGGACGTTTAAAACATTTCTCAAAGCACCCAGTGCGATACAAGTTATGGACATGGGTTTCAATCCTCAATCACAAGCACCAACAATTTGCTTGGTATTCACTTGCCGCCGTTGCCTTTGCTGATATTTATGTCCGCGAAGTTGCAACTGGTGCCTGGACAAACTTCTACTTCTTCTAAAAGGAAAATCGACTATGACAATTGAGCGCCATAATTACGATGTCCTTATTATTGGAGCAGGTGGTGCTGGTCTGCGCGCTGCCGTTGAAGCAAGAGAGGCAGGATTGCGCGTAGCAATCATCTGTAAATCACTATTTGGTAAGGCCCACACAGTCATGGCAGAAGGGGGCGCAGCTGCATCCATGGGTAATGTCAATGACAATGACAACTGGATGGTTCACTTTCGCGACACGATGCGCGGAGGTAAATTCCTCAATCATTACCGCATGGCTGAATTACATGCCAAAGAGGCACCAGATCGCATCTGGGAGCTAGAGGTATGGGGTGCGCTCTTTGACCGCACGACAGAAGGAAAGATTTCACAACGTAACTTTGGCGGGCATGAGTATCCACGCCTTGCACACGTGGGAGATCGCACCGGTCTTGAACTTATCCGCACAATGCAGCAAAAGATTGTTGCGTTGCAGCAGAAGGATGGTCGCGAAACAGGCGACATGGAAAGTGGAATCAAAGTTTTTGCGGAGTTAACTATCACCGACATTCTTAAAGAGAATGGAAAGATTTCAGGTGCCTACGGTTACTGGCGCGAAACTGGCGCAGAAGTATTGTTTGAAGCACCCGCAGTTGTCATTGCAACTGGTGGAGTTGGTAAGACTTTCAAGATTACTTCTAACTCATGGGAAGGTACAGGAGATGGACATGCACTTGCATTAAAGGCCGGTGCAAACCTGGTTGATATGGAGTTCTTGCAGTTCCACCCAACAGGAATGGTCTGGCCACCCTCAGTACGCGGAATTTTAGTAACTGAATCTGTTCGCGGTGAAGGCGGAGTTTTAACAAATACCAGTGGTGAACGTTTTATGTTCAAATACATCCCAGAAGTATTTAAGAAGATGTATGCAGATAATGAAGAAGAAGCCGATCGTTGGTATGAAGATCAAGATAATAACCGTCGCCCACCAGAGCTTCTTCCACGTGATGAAGTTGCACGCGCAATTAACAGCGAGGTTAAAGCAGGTCGCGGAACAGAACATGGCGGGGTATTCCTTGATGTTTCTAAGCGTTTATCTGCCGATGTTATTAAAAAGCGCCTTCCCTCTATGTGGCACCAGTTCTATGAACTAGCTGGTGTGGACATTACAAAGGAGCCAATGGAAGTTGGCCCAACATGTCACTACGTCATGGGCGGGGTTGAAGTAGAACCAGATACCGCAGCAGCTGTTGGTGTTCCAGGATTATTTGCAGCTGGTGAAGTTGCTGGTGGAATGCATGGTTCAAATCGTTTAGGTGGAAATTCGCTAACGGATCTTTTGGTATTTGGTCGCCGTGCAGGAATGGGCGCAGTCGAATATGTGAAGAACGCTGGGAAGAACCCAGTTAGTGAGGGTGCAGTAACGGCTGCAGCAGCCAAAATTCAAGCCCCTTTTGATCGCGACGGTGGAGAAAACTCTTATTCCTTACACGCAGAACTACAAGAAATTACTCACAACCTAGTGGGAATTATTCGTACAGGTGCTGAACTACAAAGTGCAATCGAAAAGATTGCAGATATTAGAAAACGCAGTGCTAATGTTTCTGTAAGCGGTGGACGTAAGTTCAACCCAGGATTCCACTTAGCTTTTGACTTAGACAATATGTTGTTAGTTGCAGAAAGCACTGCTAAATCTGCAATTGCGCGTGAAGAATCTCGTGGTGGACACACACGTGATGACTTCCCAGGCATGAATAACAAGTGGCGCCAGGTCAACCACATCTCATCCTTTGATGGCACAAAAGTAAATGTTCGTGAACAAGTTCTACCGATGCTACCTAAAGAGTTATTTGATCTCTTTGATGTGCATGAGTTGGAGAAATACATGACACCGGAAGAAATTGCGAAAGGCGGTTCCAACTAATGGCGCGCAAACTCAATCTTCGCATCTGGCGTGGTGACTCTGATTCAGGTGAACTCAAAGATGTTCAAGTAGAAGTCAATGAAGGCGAAGTAGTTCTAGATGTAATCCATCGTGTTCAAGCCACACAGATAGGTGATTTAGCTGTTCGCTGGAACTGTAAGGCTGGCAAGTGTGGATCTTGTTCCATGGAAATCAATGGAAAGCCCCGTCTTGCATGCATGACACAGGTTGCTTCATATCCTGAAGGGGAGACAATTACTGTCACACCACTTCGTGCATTTCCTGTTATTAAAGATTTAGTGACTGATGTTTCCTTCAACTACAAAAAGGCAATGGAAATCCCTGCTTATGCTCCTCCTGCAGATTTAGCTCCAGGTGATGCACGCATGCAACAAGTAGATGTTGAGCGCAGCCAAGAGTTCCGCAAATGCATTGAATGTTTTCTTTGCCAAGATGTGTGTCACGTAATCCGCGATCACGAAGAGAATAAGAAGTCTTTTGCTGGACCTCGCTTCTTCATTCGCATCGCCGAGCTAGATATGCATCCATTGGATATCTTGAAGAATCGCAAAAAGACGGCTCAAGAAGAGCATGGCCTTGGAATGTGTAACATCACCAAGTGCTGTACTGAGGTCTGCCCAGAACACATCCGAATCACCGATAACGCCATCATTCCTATGAAGGAGCGCGTAGTAGACATTAAATATGATCCTGCACGTTGGCTAGGTTCCAAGATTCGAAGGCGCGAGGGTCTTTAATAGAGACATGAAACTTCTACGCAGTTGGGCAGCTCTAGCTTTATCGTTCTGGGTTGCAACAGCGTTGATTCCTGGAATTGAAGTTCTAGGAGGTTTCACAACGTATCTATGGGTTGCACTTCTTTTTGGTTTACTCAATGCAACACTTGGAAGTCTGCTTAAGCTCTTAACACTTCCTGCAGTGATCTTAACTCTTGGGCTCTTTCTTGTAGTTGTCAATGCAGCGGTATTGATGTTACTTGCCAACTGGAGTGAGAGTTTAGATGTCACAAACTTCTGGTCGGCAGTATTGGCAGCGTTAGTAATTAGCGTAGTAACTCGCCTTGTTTCAGGTGTTGCTAAGAAAGCCCTGCCACACTGAAATCGCTAGTTCTAGTCTCACTAGGCGGTGTTTTGGGCTCCCTAGTTCGTTACTGGTTGGGTATTGAGTTAAGCGATGGACGCCAAGCAACCTTAACTGCCAATTTAATCGGTGTTGGCATTGCTACTTTCTTACTTGTTTTAATGCAACGTAGAGGTAATGAAAACTTACGGCATTTCTTATTGCCTGGCTTTTGCGCAGGTTTAACAACATTTTCAGCAGTTGCTGGACTATCTCTTGAACCAAGAGAGGGCGGGACGCTATTTCTTTTTCATAATGTGATGTTTTCAATGATAATCATCCTTCTCGTTCTTCCTATTGCTAGAAAAGTCATTGCGGTGCGCCCATGAGAACTCTTCTTGTCATTCTCGGCGCAGCAATTGGTGCACCTGCCCGCTTTGCCATAGATCAATACATTCGTAAGTTTACTGATAAGCCCTACGGAATCTTTCTTGTCAATATTGTGGGCTCTTTTGTATTTGGTCTAACAATGAAAAGTGCCCAAAATACTTACGCCCTCTGTGCTATTGGTTTTGCAGGTGCCTTCACAACATGGTCAACATTTATGGTGGATTTCTTTTTAGCCTATGAGTTAAAGAAGTATAAAGATGCAGCGATTAACTTAAGTGCATCCCTTGTCTTTGGTTTACTTGCAGCATCCCTAGGTATGTCGCTAGCGTAGAGAAGCCATCCAGCTTTCAATCTCATCTGGGTGATGGGGAATGTTTTCAGATAAGTTGATGCATCCATCCTCTGTCACCAAAACATCATCTTCAATTCGAATACCGATTCCACGGTATTCAGCTGGGAAGAGCTCGTCATCGAGTTGGATATAAAGACCTGGTTCAACAGTTAAAATCATTCCTGCTTCCAAGATCCCATCGCGATATTGATCTGCGCGTGCTTGGGCGCAGTCATGAACATCCATGCCGAGCATGTGGCTGACACCGTGAAGAGTCCAGCGCTTGTGTAATCCAGCAGCTGGATCCATCACTTCTCCAAGGCTCATCGTGATAATTCCCATATCAATTAATCCTTGGGCTAAAACGCTGTGGCTGGCGCGGTTAATTTCAAGGAATGGAACACCAGCTTTAATCGCTTCAATTCCAGCTTTTTGTGACTCATAGACCAACATATACAGGGCGCGTTGGGCCGGTGAGAACTTTCCATTAATGGGCAAGGTGCGAGTGATATCGGCGGTGTAGTAAGAATCAACTTCAACTCCGGCATCAAGGAGTAATAAATCACCAGGTATTACTTCACCGTCATTGCGATTCCAGTGCAACACACAAGCATGTGAACCAGAGGCTGCAATGGTGTTATATCCCAAATCATTTCCTTCAACACGGGCACGCCCATAGAAAGCGGCATCGATAACGCGCTCACCACGTGGTGTGGCAACTGCTGCAGGAAGAACACGGATTACATCACTAAAGCCACAGTGCGTAGCATCAACTGCCTTTTGCATCTGGCGAATTTCATACTCATCTTTAATAAGGCGAGCAACAGAGACAAAGTTAATCAACTCTTCATCACGTGCATGTTTTTTTACCTTTGCATCCACAATCTCGTCATAACCATGAAGTGCAACAGCGGTTTTACCTTTTAAGAAAGCTTCAAGTTCACCTACTTCGCGCACTTCAATGCCATAACGCGCTGCAGCCTCATCAGTTGTGAAACGACGACCCACCCAGAGTTCACCATTTTTGGCATCACGATAGAAAGCATCAGTGTCACGAGTAGATCGTGGGTTAATAAAGAGAATAGGGGTGTGGCCTTGCTTCGTTGGCTCCATGACTAATACAGAACCAGGCTGTGCTTCAACACCTTGCACGCCGGTGTAGTAAGCAAAAGCGCTATGAGGGCGGAACTGGTAATCAGTGTCATTGCTACGTTGCTTTAACTCACCACCTGGCAATACAACTCGTAAGCCAGAGAAAGCAGCTGAAAGATCTGCTCTGCGTGCAACACAATAAGGAATTACTTCATCTTGAACGATTCCAGTCAAAGGCGTTGGTGCCCAACCAGTTTTCATGAACTCGCCAAACATCTCTGATGGCGCAACGTCATAAACGCGCTTGCTGCCGGTATCCAACGCTTTGTCTGAATTTTCCATATGGTGAGCGTAATGGTGAAGAGAATTGGTAGCCACCCACCCACACGCTAAACTCCCCCTGTACTCGGAGACGTCGCATAGCCCGGTCGAGTGCGCCTCACTGCTAACGAGGTAAGGGGTTAAACCCTTCAGGAGTTCAAATCTCCTCGTCTCCGCCATAAAGATAATTAAAGGAGTTGGCTGTGCCATTGTTTAAAGTAGCAATCGTTGGCGCAGGACCAGCGGGCTATTTTGCAGCCCAAGCCTTACACAATCAACAAAATGAAGATCGAACTTTTGCAATAGACATGATTGAACGCCTTCCCACACCATGGGGATTAGTGCGAAGTGGTGTTGCACCCGATCACCCAAAGATTAAAACTGTTTCTAAGGTCTTTGAAAAGATTGCCGCCGATCCCAACTTTCGCCTCTTTGCCAACATTGAAATCGGTAGCGAGATAAGCGTTGCCCAACTCAAAGAAAAATACGACGCAGTTGTTATCGCAACCGGATCGGCGCTAGGTAAGAGGCTAGGGATATCAGGAGAAGATCTACCTGGTTCGCTATCGGCCGCAGATTTTGTCCCTTGGTATAACGCACATCCAGATTATGCGGATGTGAAGGTCCCACTTGATTGCGACACAGCTGTCGTAATTGGCGCAGGCAATGTTGCAATGGATGTTGCACGCATGTTGGCGTTAGAACCAAGTGAGCTAGATCCAACAGATACTGCAGATCATGCAATTGAGGCCTTTAAAGCTAGCGCTGTGCGCGATGTTTATATCAGCGCTCGCCGTGGACCAGAGCATGCAGCTTTTACTTCCCCAGAACTTCGAGAACTACCAAAGCTTGAACACACCAATGTTGTCATCGACAAAGCAGATATTGATGCAGCGATAGTTCGCGCAGGAGCAGAGCCTGAAAAAGATGTGAAAAGTAACCTGGATGCAATGCTGTTAATTGCCCAGTCACAAAAAAGCGCGCATGAGCGCACCATGCACTTTCTTTTCCAGCACACCCCCAAGCAGATTCTTGGCACAGATTGCGTTGAAGGCATTGTGTTTTCAACTCCTAACGGAGATGTCACCATAAAGTGCGGATTAGTAATTACTGCAATTGGCTATCAAGCAGCGGGTATTGACGGTGTGCCATATGAAAACGGCAAGGTTGTTAACACAGATGGTCGGGTGAATGAGAATATGTATGTTGTTGGTTGGGCAAAACGTGGCCCATCAGGAGTTATAGGCACAAACAAATCAGATGCTGCTGCAGTTGTTGAAATGATGATCAGCGATTTAAAGACACCCAAAGCTGCTGGTGATATTTCGCAGTTGTTGACTCACCAAGTAGTTGTGGATCAAAACGCGTGGCAAAAGATTAATGAAGCCGAAGTGGCTGCGGGTGAGCCAAAGGGTAAACCTCGGGTTAAGAGTGTGAAGTGGGATGAGCTTTTAAAGTTAGGTCTCTCGTAACCTTTTTCACTCTGCGGTAACCATGTCGTTACCTAAAGAACATCGAAGTGAAATCCAAAAGTGTTTAGATATTGACATGAAACAAGCCCTCTCAACAAGAAAAATTACAGGCTTTGGTGCACTCGCCACGGCCATCGCACTATTAGTTTCTCTAGTAGTTCCTACCGCCCAAGCTGCGATTTATTCGCTACCGGGCGCTCCCACAAATGTAACCTCATATATTGGTGCACGTGGTGTTGTTGTTAAATGGACACCAGCAAGTGATGTAACACCAGAAGTTACTGGCTATGTAGTTTCTGCCGGTGCTGGCTCTTGCCCAATTTATGTTCCAGCTAACTACCACTCAGTGGTAACAATGCCAGTTGCCCTTGGTCAACCAGCAGGAACTCCATTTGTTCAAGCAGTCAATGCTTATGGATTCTCTAAGCCAGGAATTTCAAAACAAAGCTTTACAGCTGATCAATTAGCTAAAGTTTCATCTGCCAGCAACCGTGTCTTGCAACTACTGCAATTTAGCGATCTGCACGGTGCGATTGAAACAGGAAACTCCTTCGGAACATCACTTCTTATGAGCAACTTTGCTGCAGATCGAAAGGCAGCTGCCGCCACAATCACCCTTTCATCCGGTGACAACATTGGCGCAGCACCACCAATCTCAACAGAGTTTGAAGAAATGCCAACAATCGAATCAATGAATTTAATGAAGATGGATGTTTCAACATTTGGTAACCACGAGCATGATCGCAACTTGGCTCACGTTCAAAAGGTAATTGGAGCATCGGATTTCCAATGGGTGGTCTCTAACTATGGTGCAGAGTCATTAGCTGCGCTTAGATCCGGCGATAAGGCTGCAAAATCATTCACAATCATCGATCGTGGTGGCTTTAAGGTTGGAATCGTTGGAGCTAATACTCCAGAGACAATCGAGCAGGTATTTCCTGGAAACCTTGATTACAAAGATGCCTCAGGTGCTAAAAAGACAATTCAAATCGATCCAGGTGTCGTTGGAGTCAATAAAGCTATTGTTGAAGCAAAAGAGGCCGGAGCTGAGATTGTGGTTGTCTTGATTCACCAAGGATGGACTGAAAACTCAGATGGTGTTGCCAAGGGGCTATTTAACAACCTAGCATCACAGATCAAGGGCGCAACAGTTATTTATGGCGGTCACAGCCACCAGACATTCTCTACTTTGATTCCAGCAGGTCGCGCACAAGCACCAGTTCTACTGGGTGAAGTTCGAAACGCTGGCGTTGAATACACACGTTCACAGATTTGTGTTCAAAACGGCAAAGTTGTGGGCTCTTCATTGCAGCACGTTCTCAAGTCTGCAGCGCCAACCATTAACACTGGCGTGGTGAGCACAGTTACTACAGCTGATGCAACAGGTGCGGCATTAGTCAAGAAATATAAGGATCAATTAACTACCAAGCTTGATGTGAAAATCGGTTCAGTATCAGGTCTCTTCCCACGTGGTGGATCACCTGCAGTTGAGCGTTCAGGTGAAAACCCAATGGGTATTTACATCGCTGATCTTCTACGTGCTAAATACAAGACTGACTTTGCAATTACAAATGGTGGCGGTATCCGCGACACATTCCCTGCCAAGACATACATCCCAGCTAACACCGCACTTGTTCGCACAGGTACCGGCCCACTTGATGTAACACTAGGTGATGCACTCACTGTCTATCCATTCGGTAATCAAGTTGCAACAACTGTTGTTACAGGTGCAAACCTTTGGAAAGCACTTGAAAACGGTGTGGGCGGAAACTATCCAGCAGATGGACGTTTCCCTCAAGTATCTGGCTTGAAGTTCTCATTTGATTCTTCAAAGCCAGTTGGAGCTCGAATCGTTTCTGTAACAAAGAACGATGGAACTGCAATTGCAAAGGATGCAACTGAATACACACTCACAACTCTCGACTACATTATTTATGGTGGCGATGGTTATGTTGATGTCTTCTCACCTGCAAAAGCCAAGGTTTATGGCGCACTACTTGATGTATTTGTAGATGCACTAAAGGCTGATATGGCAGCAGGAAAGGTTACCCAAGTTCCAGTCCTTGATGGACGTGTGAAGAAGGTTGGCTAATTAAGTAGTAATCACAAAGGGCGTCAGAGCAATCTGGCGCCCTTTGTGCT
>JAGWYO010000082.1 GCA_018969355.1 Actinomycetales bacterium | reverse complement strand
GCTGGATTGAAATGAGCACCACTAATTGGCCCAAGCATTTGAATCATCGTGGCTAACATAAATACTGTGGCAACGGCAACGATAAGAAGTTGCAGTCCAACATCTTTAGTAAGGTTTGTAGCCATCACGCCAGAGCCCACGATTGATGCAGCCAAAAATCCAGTTCCGACTAATTCAGATAAAAATATGCGTAGTTTCATTTATGAGACTCCAATGATGTCAACAACGAATATAAGTGTTTCATTGGGTCCAATTGGGCCAGAGCCATTTGGACCATAACCTAGATCTGCTGGGATAACTAACAAGCGACGTCCACCAACTTTTGCACCAGGTAGACCTTGTTGCCATCCAGCGATTACACCAGAGAGAGGAAACGTTGCTGGTTGTCCACCAGACCATGAAGACTCAACAATAGAACCATTTGACCATGTCATGAGTGTGTAATGAACGGTCAAAGTGGAAGATGCTTGAACTTCAGTTCCAGTTCCAACAATGATGTCTTGTGTTTGAAGAGTGGTTGGAGCTACGCCAGTTGGTGGTGTAATTGTGGGTGCTTCACCAGCATTTGCAGTTACTGCCGGAAGGCCATTAGATGATGTCTCTGCCACTTTATCTTTTCCTCCACATGCTGAAAGGGGTGTAATCGCAAGAGCGATAACTGCTGCGATAGCTAGGTTTTTAACTTTTGATTGCATTCTCATCCTTTATTCGAGTTCACCGATTAATTTGAATTCACCATCACCGAGTTGCCCCTGCGCTCTATACATCTCTAGCTTTGCGCGAGTATCTGCGATATCAAGGTTTCGCATGGTTAACTGTCCAATACGATCAACTGGACCAAAGGCAGCGTTTTCTGTGCGCTCCATTGATAGCTTCTCTGGTGCATAACTCAGGGCTGGGCCAGTTGTATTAATAATTGAGTAATCATCACCACGGCGCATACGCAAAGTGACTTCACCTGTAACTGCAGATGCCACCCAACGTTGCAATGATTCACGCAGCATGAGGGATTGTGGATCTAACCAACGTCCCTCATACAGCAGGCGACCTAAACGGCGACCTTCTGCATGGTAGTTAGCAATAGTGTCTTCATTATGAATGGCGCTGATTAAGCGCTCATAAGCAATAAAGAGCAGCGCCATTCCTGGAGCTTCATATATTCCACGACTCTTTGCTTCAATAATGCGGTTTTCAATCTGATCAGCCATACCAAGACCATGGTGACCACCAATTGCGTTGGCCTCCTTCATCAATTCAACGATGTCATCAAATGACTTGCCATTTATTGCAACTGGGCGACCTTGTACAAATGAGATCTTTACATCTTCGGTATCGATTTTTACCGCTGGATCCCAGAAGCAAACACCCATAATTGGTTGAACTAGTTCAACTGAAGTATCTAAATTCTCTAGAGATTTTGCTTCGTGTGTAGCACCCAGGATATTGGCATCGGTTGAGTATGCCTTCTCGGTGCTATCGCGATAAGGAAGCCCGTGAGCAACTAGGTACTCAGACATCTCTTTACGCCCACCGAGTTCATTAACAAAGTCAGCATCCAGCCATGGCTTATAGATTCTCAAATTAGGATTAGCTAAAAGACCATAACGATAGAAACGCTCAATGTCATTGCCCTTATAGGTTGAACCATCGCCCCAGATGTGTACTGAATCTGCTTGCATGGCGCGAACCAATAAGGTTCCAGTAAC
>JAGWYO010000009.1 GCA_018969355.1 Actinomycetales bacterium | reverse complement strand
CTCCACCAACACAGGCAGGTGCTCAGCGCATTCACGAGGTAGCACATGTTGCAGATGTTGAGAATCAAACTCTTGGCGGGGCTGGGTCTTCTGGAGTTGGCAGCGGGGGAATGGTCACAAAAGTTGAAGCAGCACGCATCGCCACCTCAGCTGGTATTCCCATGCTTTTAACTTCGCTAGACGATGCCGATAAAACTTTGGCTGGCCAGGATTTTGGAACGCACTTTCATGGGCATGCAAGTAAGACCACCTCACGGCTTTTATGGCTGGCACATGCAACTAAGCCACATGGCAAATTAATTCTGGATGCTGGCGCAGTAAAAGCAATATTGGAACGTGGAGTGTCATTATTGCCAGCGGGAGTAACGGCAGTAGAAGGTGAGTTCATTGCTGGTGATGCCATCGAATTAGTGGGCCCAAGCGGAGTTGTCATTGCACGCGGCTTAGTTGCCTTTGATTCAGAGGATCTACCAAAAATGCTGGGCCGTTCCACTAAAGAACTTGCGGCAGAAATGGGTGCAGAGTACGAGCGAGAACTCGTACACCGCGACGATTTAGTTCTTCTCTGAGATTTCTCGCAAAACAATTGCGACTTTAGAACTTATTCCATCGGCACTTGTCGGCATATCAGATAGCTTGACTATGACAGTGTCATGCAGCGGATCTTGATAGATGTATTGACCATGTAGACCGAGCATTAAATTAACTCCAGGGTATGGGTGCCACATTTGTGCGCCATAGCCCCAGCCATAATCCAATTTCACGACAGGAACTGAGAGACGAGCCTTCCACGCTGTACTAGCAATCTTTGGATCCCCGCTCATTAAAGCTTGAGCAACACGAGCATAATCACGGGCTGTTGCATTGAAACAGCAAAAAGCTTTCTCATGACCAGTTGCACTGTCAACATTCCAGGTCGCATCGTGATCAGCGCCCACCTTTTGCCAAACCCGATCTGTGAACTCCTCGGCCAGAGATCTACCAGTAACTTTCTGGACAATCATTCCAAGCATTTGTGTGTTCACAGAGCGATACTCAGGAAAAGTGCCAGGTTCCTCTCTCATTTTACGGTTATGCATTAAAAACCAGTTGATATCTGTCGTTGCATACATCTGTGCAATTGCTACTCCCCACCCTGATGGGCCGGTTGGATAGTTATCTGAAACACCTATTCCAGAGTTCATATCAAGCAAATCTTTGATTGTTACCTTATCGAAAGAAGAGTGAGCCTTAAATTCTGGAAGAATACTTACGAATGTATCGCTCTCTTTAATTTTGCCTTCATCGATGAGTTGGCCTATCAATAGTGAGGTCATTGTTTTTGCAACCGAGTACGAAGGAAGTACTGTCGACTTGGTCTTTCCATTCCAATACTGCTCGTATGTAATTTTCCCGCTTCGTATAACGAGAAAAGCATTTGTATTTGTCTCTTTTAAGAAGGTCGCAAAATCCTGCTTTCTGCCATTCCAAGTCACTTGACCGATTTCTTCCTTCGCTCCATCTTTCCACGGTGCAAATGTTGAAGGCGCTGCAACGATGGAGTGGAAGGGCATCAATTCGGGGGTCTTGGATGCAGGTGCTAACCCCAACTTAATTGCAGCAATTGGTTCGGGATAACGGATAGCTTTAGTTAAACCAAAGAGGGCAATGTAAAGAACCAGGACAAATACTAAGACTCGTCGAATTAATGTGATCACGGCACGAGCCTAACTCCCGATAGGCTTTAGGTCATGAGCGCAACGCAATTAGTTAACTCTCTGGCAGATACTGCCCGTGTTGCCGGGCGCACCTTGAGTGTTGCCACTGGCGCTGAACGCAGCGCGGCTCTAAATGCCATTGCTGATGCAATCCTTGCTCACAGTGAGCAAATTATCGCAGCCAATGAAGAAGACATGGTGCGCGCACGTGCAGCCCAGATCAATTCCTCGTTACTTGATCGTTTACTGCTCACTCCTGAAAGAGTAGTAGCTATCGCCAATGGAGCGCGTCTTGTAAGTAAGTTGCCGGATCCTCTTGGCATCACACTGCGCCATTCAACGTTGCCAAACGGAATCGATTTGCAGCAAATTACTGTTCCATTTGGAGTTATTGGCATGGTGTATGAAGCTCGACCAAATGTGACTGTTGATGCTGCGGTGATTTTATTAATGTCAGGAAATTCTGCACTTCTACGTGGTTCATCTAGCGCTGCAGCAAGTAATCAAATTCTTGTCACGGTGATGCGTGATGCACTCAAGGCAACGAGGATTTCTCCAGATGTAATCCAACTTGTTCCATCAGATGATCGTGACACAGTTAAGGCTCTATTAAATGCACGTGGCAAGGTAGATCTAGTAATTCCTCGGGGGAGTGCATCACTAATTCGCATGGTGGTAGATGAATCAACCGTGCCAACAATTGAAACAGGCGCAGGTGTTTGTCATGTATATGTTGATGAGTTTGCAGATCTTTCCAAGGCTGTACCAATTATCATTAACTCAAAGACCCAGCGCCCAAGTGTGTGTAATGCTGCAGAGACTCTATTAATACATGAATCTATTGCAAAAGATTTTGCTCCTATTGCCCTAAAGGCTCTGCATGAGGCAGGTGTAGTTCTTCATGGAGATGCGAGGACACTTGCATTGGCTGGATCAATTCCAATGACATTGGCTAATGAAGAAAATTTCTGCACGGAGTATGGAACTCTTGAGATGAACGTAGCTATCGTTGATTCCGTTGACGATGCCAGCGCTCACATAGCAAAGTACGGAACTAAGCACACTGAAGCGATTCTTACTGAAAATAAAGCAAATGCTCAGAGATTTATTGCACTAAGTGATTGCGCAGCTGTAATGGTTAATACTTCTACGCGATTCACCGACGGTGAGCAAATGGGATTTGGTGCAGAAATTGGAATCTCAAATCAAAAACTCCATGCCCGTGGGCCCATGGGTCTAGAGGCCATGACAACTACCACCTGGATCGTTACTGGCGATGGGCAAATTCGCAGTTAAGTGCGAAGTTAATTAGACTCACACCCATGACTAGCCTTTCCCGCGATGATGTAGCAAAGCTTGCTGGCCTTGCTCGCATTGAAATGAGCGATCAAGAGTTAGTTTCACTATCTAATGAATTTACTGTCATCTTGGATGCAGTTGCTCGTGTTCAAGAAGTGGCAGGAGCAGATGTGGCTCCAACTTCACATCCGCTTCCACTTCGTAATGTTTTTCGCCCTGATGTCGTTATTCCTTCCCTCTTACCAGCCGATGCGCTATCTGGCGCACCTGCTCAAGAAGATCAGCGTTTTCGCGTTCCTCAAATTCTGGGTGAAGAATGATTCGCAACTCTGCATCAGAAATGGCTAGTAAATTAGCTAGTGGTGAGATTACTTCAGTTGAAATAACACATGCCCACCTTGATCAGATTTCTGCAGTTGATAGAGATGTGCATGCTTTCTTGCATGTTGACACCGAAGGCGCGCTAGATCAGGCAGCAGCAGTTGATGCAAAGCGCAAAAACGGCGAGAGGCTCTCACCTTTAGCTGGCGTTCCACTTGCTCTCAAAGATGTGATGACTCAAAAGGGCATTCCAACTACATGTGGCTCTAAGATTCTTAAAGGCTGGCGCCCACCCTATGACTCCACTGTTGTTGCCAATTTAAAGAAAAATGACATTGTTATTTTAGGTAAGACAAATATGGATGAATTTGCAATGGGTTCATCCACCGAAAACTCAGCTTATGGTCCAACGCATAATCCTTGGGATTTAACTCGCATCCCTGGCGGTTCAGGTGGTGGATCAGCTGCAGCGTTGGCTGCATTTGAAGCACCTCTTGCTATCGGAACAGATACTGGTGGATCTATTCGCCAACCCGCAGCTGTAACCGGAACAGTGGGAGTCAAGCCAACGTATGGCGGCGTCTCTAGATATGGCCTTGTTGCTTTCTCGTCATCCCTTGATCAAGCAGGACCATGTGCTCGTACGGTTCTAGATGCTGCCCTCTTGCATGAGGCCATTGCAGGTCATGATCCAAAAGATTCAACATCCATTAACGCTCCAGTTCCTGCAGTTGTTGCTGCAGCTAAGGCAGGAAATGTTAAAGGAATGAAGATTGGCGTTGTTAAGGAACTTAATGGTGATGGCTACCAAAAGGGCGTGCGCACTCGCTTTGAAGAATCTCTTGAGCTACTTGCAGCAGCCGGAGCTGAAATTGTTGAGGTATCTGCACCAAACTTTGAATATGCCCTTGCTGCCTATTATTTAATTGCACCATCTGAATGCTCATCTAACCTAGCCCGCTTTGATGCCATGCGTTATGGACTTCGTGTGGGTGATAACGATGGCGCATCTGCTGAATCAGTTATGAATCTAACTCGTGAGGTTGGTTTTGGCCGTGAAGTCAAGCGCCGTATCATTCTTGGCACTTACGCACTTTCCTCCGGTTACTACGATGCCTATTACGGCAGTGCACAAAAAGTTCGCACGCTTATTACTCAAGACTTTAACAAAGCATTTGAAAAGGCAGATGTTTTAGTTTCACCGACATGTCCAACCACAGCATTTAAGATTGGTGAAAAAGCTAATGATCCTCTTGCTATGTATCTCAATGACATTGCAACGATTCCTGTAAACATGGCTGGTATTGGTGGAATGTCGTTGCCTTCTGGTGTTGCAGAAGAAGACGGATTGCCAGTTGGTTTCCAAATTATGTCACCAGTCATGAAAGATGAGCGCATGTATTCAGTAGGCGCAGCCCTTGAAGCTGCCTTGCTGTCAAAGTGGGGGGCGCCATTGCTTTCAACTATTCCAGCGCTAGCAGGTAGCAAATGAGCCTTTCTTACGATGACGTAGTTGCAAAGTACGAACCAGTCCTTGGTCTTGAAGTTCACGTTGAGCTCAATACAAAATCAAAGATGTTTTGTGGCTGTTCTACTATTTTCGGCGCAGCACCCAATACTCAAACATGTCCGGTTTGTTTGGCGCTTCCAGGTGCACTTCCAGCTGTTAATGAAAAGGCGATTGAATCAACTATTAAAATTGGTCTTGCTTTGAACTGTTCGATTGCACCTTTTAGTCGATTTGCTCGCAAGAACTATTTCTATCCAGATATGCCAAAGAACTTTCAGATTTCGCAGTATGACGAACCAATCTGTGTGAATGGTTTTGTTGATGTTGAAATTGAAACTGATGAAGGTCCAAAAGTTTTCCGTATTGAGGTTGAGCGTGTGCACATGGAAGAAGACACTGGAAAGTCTTTGCATATGGGTGGTGCAACAGGACGTATTCATGGCGCGGAGTATTCACTGCTTGATTACAACCGCGCAGGAATTCCATTAGTAGAAATCGTTACCAAGATTGTTCCTGGCACAGGCAAATACGCCCCTGAGGTAGCAAAAGCTTACGTTGCAGAACTGCGTGACATCTTGCGCTCACTTGGTGTCAGTGATGTGAAAATGGAGCAGGGATCACTGCGCTGCGATGCAAACGTCTCCTTGCGCTTAATTGGTTCAAATGTTCTTGGAACTCGTTCAGAAACTAAAAACGTTAACTCGCTTCGCTCTGTTGAGCGAGCAATTCGAGGCGAAATGATTCGCCATGCCGAACGTTTGAATAGTGGGGAGCGAGTCGTGCAAGAGACTCGTCACTTCCAAGAGGACACAGGATTAACACGCTCTGGCCGCTCGAAAGAACAGGCTGAGGATTATCGTTATTTCCCGGAACCAGATTTAGTTCCAGTGGCACCAGATGCAGCATGGATTCAACAACTGCGAGCAGCTTTGCCAGAGCGTCCATCCATCCACCGCAAACGTTTGAAAGAACAGTGGGCTGTTCCAGATAAAGAAATGTCAGCGATGATTAACGCCGACGTATTAGATGTTGTTGAAGCAACAGTTGCTCTGGGTGCAGATCCAACTAAAGCACGTGGTTGGTGGCTGGGTGAAATCTCTCGCATTGCAAATGAAAAAGATGTTGCGATTAAAGACCTACCGATTGCAGCAACGGATGTGGCTGAGATAGTCGCCCTTGTTCATGCTGGAGATCTAACAGATAAGTTAGCTCGCCAAGTTGTTGAAGGTGTAATTGCCGGAGAAGGAAAACCATCAGTGGTCATTGCTGCGCGCGGAATTAGAGTTGTAAATGATGATTCGCAATTGATGGCAGCAATCGAGCGGGCATGTGCTGAACAACCGCAGACTGCACAAAAGGTTCGAGATGGCCATTTGCCAGCAGCTGGTGCATTAATTGGAATGGTCATGAAAGATACAAAGGGTCAAGCAGATGCAGCTAAAGTCCGTGCGCTTTTATTAGCTCATCTTGGACAATCAGAAGGCTAGACTGCGCACATGCCTACTATGAAACCGCGCTCGGGAGTTGTAACTGATGGTTTAGAGCGCGCCCCAGCCCGCGGAATGTTACGTGCCGTTGGTATGGGTGATGAAGATTGGGTTAAACCACAAATTGGTATCGCTTCATCTTGGAATGAGATAACTCCATGTAATTTATCTTTAGATCGTCTTGCTAAAGCATCAAAGCAAGGGGTTCTAGATGCAGGTGGATTTCCTATGCAATTTGGAACCATCTCTGTCTCTGATGGAATTTCAATGGGCCATGAAGGAATGCACTTTTCTTTAGTTTCACGTGAAGTTATTGCAGACTCCGTGGAAGCGGTTATGCAGGCAGAGCGCTTAGATGGAATGGTCACTTTTGCAGGTTGCGATAAATCTCTTCCAGGAATGATGATGGCAGCAGCGCGCATTGATGTTGCAAGTGTTTTTGTTTATGCAGGATCTACATTGCCAGGACAAGTTGATGGTAAAGATGTCACTATCATCGATGCATTCGAGGCAGTTGGGGCGTGCGCCCGTGGGTTAATTACACAAGAGCGCGTGGACCAAATAGAACGTGCCATTTGTCCAGGTGAAGGTGCTTGTGGCGGAATGTATACCGCAAACACCATGGCAAGTATTGGTGAGGCAATTGGTCTTTCACTTCCAGGTTCAGCTGCGCCTCCTGCAGTAGATCGCCGCCGCGATACCTACGCCATAGCATCAGGTGCTGCTGTTGTTGAACTCATTCGTCAAGGAATTACCACACGCGATATTTTGACTAAGCAAGCCTTTGAAAATGCAATCACAATTTTGATGGCCTTAGGTGGTTCTACAAATGCAGTACTTCACTTATTAGCTATTGCTCATGAAGCCGAAGTAGAACTTGAACTTAATGATTTTCATCGAATTGGATCCAAAGTTCCACTACTAGGAGATCTCAAGCCGTTTGGAAAGTTTGTCATGAGCGATGTCGATAAAGTTGGAGGTATTCCAGTTGTATTAAAGGGATTACTTGATGCAGGCCTACTTCATGGAGATGTTCTCACTGTTACAGGCAAAACAATGGCTGAGAATCTGAAAGATATCGCACCACCAGATGCGGATGGAATCATCTTGCGCGCAGTTTCTTCTCCAATATCGACAGACGTTGGAATTACTATTTTGGGTGGAACTCTTGCTTCTGATGGTGCAGTCTGCAAAACAGCTGGCATTGGAATTGAAACATTTGAAGGACCTGCTCGCGTTTTCGAACGCGAACAAGCAGCCATGGATGCACTTGAAAATGGAACAATTCAAGCTGGTGATGTAGTTGTCATTCGCTATGAGGGTCCAAAGGGTGGACCAGGTATGCGTGAAATGTTAATGATCACTGGTGCAATCAAGGGTGCAGGTCTTGGTAAATCAACTCTACTTTTGACTGATGGGCGATTCTCTGGTGGGTCAACAGGCCTATGTGTTGGCCATGTCGCACCCGAAGCTGTTGATGGAGGAGCGATTGCATTTATTAAAGATGGTGACCTCGTACGCATTGACATCAATAAGCGCACATTGGATTTACTTGTTGATACTAAAGAGCTGGAAACTAGAAAAGTTGGCTGGAAGCCTTTGGCTCACTCATACAGCCGAGGTGTCTTGGCTAAGTATTCAAAGCTGGTGGGCTCTGCTTCCAAAGGTGCGGTCTGCGAGTAAAATTGGCTCAAATTATGAGATGTGTATCTCATGCCTTGACTCTTATCCATCATTTATTGGAGAATAAGGCCATGAGCACAACATTTGTGGTGGTGATTTAGCAGCGCGTGATCTAACAATGATCATGCGCCGCCCTCAGTTATCTGAGGGTTTTTTTGTTTAATCACATTAAATACAAGGACCGGGAAGGGAGAAGAACAATGAGTCAGATGACTGGAGCAAGTTCACTTGTGGCATCACTTGAAGCAGCAGGCGTTGATGTCATGTTTGGAATCCCAGGCGGTGCGATTTTGCCAGCCTATGATCCAATATTTTCTAGCTCCATTCGCCATGTTCTTGTTCGCCATGAACAAGGTGCAGGACATGCAGCAACAGGTTATGCCCAAGTTACTGGACGGGTTGGCGTGTGCATCGCTACTTCAGGTCCTGGTGCAACAAATCTTGTAACTCCTTTGGCCGATGCTGCGATGGATTCAGTTCCAGTTGTTGCTATTACTGGCCAAGTTCCTTCTGTTGCAATTGGAACCGATGCTTTTCAAGAAGCTGATATTCGTGGCATCACAATGCCATTTGCAAAGCACAATTATCTCATTACTAACCCTGCTGATATTCCACGAGCAATTGCAGAGGCATTTCATATTGCCAGCACGGGCCGTCCTGGCCCTGTGCTAGTTGATATTGCAAAAGATGCTTTGCAAACTATGACAGATTTTAAGTATCCACATTCTGTTAACTTGGCAGGTTATCAACCCAAGCTAGTTCCAGATAATCAATCCATTCTTGATGCTGCAGCACTGATCACACAATCGAGCAAGCCAGTGTTTTATGTTGGTGGCGGAATAATTAAAGCAGATGCCTCACGTGAATTAATGGAACTTGCGCAATTACTTGGTGCACCGGTTGTCACAACACTTATGGCTCGTGGCGCCTTCCCAGATAGTCATCCACTCAATCTTGGAATGCCAGGTATGCATGGAACTGTCGCGGCAGTGACGGCGCTACAAAAGGCAGATTTACTTATTACTTTAGGTGCTCGTTTTGATGATCGTGTTACTGGCAAGCTTTCAACTTTTGCAGTCAATGCCAAGGTTATTCACGCTGACGTTGATCCTGCTGAAATTGGCAAAAACCGCTTTGCAGATGTTGCCGTATTGGGAGATCTTAAAAATACTCTCTCTGCGCTGATTCCAGCACTTAAAGCAGCTCTCGGAAAGAATCAGCCAGATCTAGCCCCATGGTTGCGTCAAATGAATTCACTTAAAGCTGCCTACCCACTTGGGTATGACAAACCAAGTGATGGCTCGCTCTCTCCTCAGTATGTAATTGAAAGGCTTGGGAAAATCTCTGGTCCTGAAGCAATATTTGCTGCTGGTGTTGGTCAGCATCAGATGTGGGCTTCGCAATTTGTTTCTTATGAAAACCCCCGCACCTGGCTTAACTCAGGAGGCTTAGGAACGATGGGTTATGCAGTTCCTGCAGCCATGGGTGCAAAGGTTGGTGCACCGGATACAACCGTTTGGGCAATTGATGGAGATGGTTGTTTCCAAATGACTAATCAAGAGCTCGTAACATGTGCACTCAATAACATTCCAATCAAGGTGGCAATCATTAATAACGAATCTCTTGGCATGGTTCGTCAGTGGCAGACCCTTTTCTATGAAGGTCGTTATTCAAATACCAGCCTTGAATCTAAACGAGTCCCTAATTTCCCGATGCTTGCAGAAGCCATGGGTTGCGTTGGATTGAGCTGTGAGCGTGAAGAAGATGTTGATGCAATAATTGAAAAAGCAATGGGTATTCATAATCAACCTGTTGTGATCGATTTCCGCGTGCATCGTGATGCAATGGTGTGGCCAATGGTTGCAGCTGGTGCATCAAATGATGATATTAAGATTGCGCGCGAAACCGCGCCTGACTGGGATTCACAGGAGCTATAAAAATGGCCCAACACACACTCGAAGTTTTAGTAGAGAACTCACCTGGCGTACTGGCCCGCGTTGCTGGTCTATTCTCTCGCCGTGCATACAACATTGAACGCTTATCAGTTGGTCCAACAGCTGACCCAACCATCTCACAGATGGACATTGTGGTTAATTTGGAAGGCCATGCTCTCGAGCAAGTAATTGCTCAGCTCGATAAGTTAATCAATGTCATTTCTATCAAGGAAATACTTCCTGATAAGGCAGCACCAGCAGTTCACGACACTCAACCCGATTACCAGAACTAAAGGAGAAATACCGTGGCAGCAACGATGTATCACGAAGAGGATGCCGATCTATCCATCATCCAGGGTCGCAAAGTAGCGATCATCGGTTACGGCTCTCAAGGACATGCGCACGCACTTAACTTGCGTGATAGCGGTGTCGATGTCCGAGTTGGATTAAAAGAAGGTTCAGCATCACGTGCTAAAGCAGAAGCAGAAGGATTGCGTGTTGTCTCTGTAGCAGATGCCGTTAAAGAAGCAACTGTCATTATGATTTTGGCACCTGACCATGTTCAGCGTCATATCTACACAGAGTCAATATTGCCAAATCTTAAGGATGGCGATGCTTTGTTCTTTGGACATGGTTTCAATATTCGCTTTGGTTACATCAAGCCAACTGCATCAGTGGATGTTTGCATGGTTGCACCCAAGGGGCCTGGTCACTTAGTACGTCGTGAATATGCAGCAGGACGCGGAGTTCCAGTTATTGTTGCAGTTGAACAAGATTCAACAGGTAGTGCATGGCCTCTAACACTCTCATATGCCAAGGCAATCGGCGGACTTCGCGCCGGTGGAATCTTGACTACATTTACAGAAGAGACAGAGACAGATCTCTTTGGCGAGCAGTCAGTTCTATGTGGTGGTGCTTCACAACTAGTTATGTATGGTTTTGAAACTCTTACTGAAGCTGGATACCAGCCAGAAGTTGCTTACTTCGAGTGTTTGCATGAGCTCAAGCTCATCGTTGATTTGATGTATGAAGGTGGAATTGCAAAGCAACGTTGGTCCGTCTCTGACACAGCAGAGTTTGGTGATTATGTCTCTGGTCCACGTGTTATCGATCCACACGTGAAGGAGAATATGAAGGCAGTACTTGCAGATATCCAAAGTGGTGCATTTGCTAAGCGCTTCATTGATGACCAAGAAGCAGGAGCTCCTGAATTTAAGTCACTTCGCACAAAGGGTGAAACCCACCCAATCGAGGCTGTTGGCCGCGAACTTCGCAAGATGTTTTCTTGGATGAAGCAGTCCAAGGGCGATGACTATAAAGAGGGAAGCGCGGCGCGTGGCTAAACCTGTCGTTCTTATTGCTGAAGAGCTCAGTCCTGCAACTCTTGAGGCTCTTGGCCCAGATTTTGATGTCGTTTACTGTGACGGTTCAGATCGTGGTGCGCTTTTAGCAGCACTTGAAAAGGGAGTAGATGCCATATTAATTCGCTCTGCGACAAAGATGGATTCAGAAGCCATTGAAGCGGCAAAAGGTTTAAAAGTTATAGCACGTGCTGGTGTTGGTTTAGATAACGTAGATATTCCTGCAGCAACATCTGCCGGGGTAATGGTTGTTAACGCACCGACTTCCAACATTGTTAGCGCTGCAGAGTTGGCGATCTCATTACTGCTGGCCTCTGCTCGCTTCATCTCACCAGCTAACGCAGCCCTTCGAGATGGAAAGTGGGCGCGTTCTAAGTTCACCGGAGCTGAGTTATTTGAAAAGACTTTAGGAATTGTAGGTTTCGGACGCATTGGACAATTAGTTGCATCTCGCATGCAGGCTTTTGGAATGAATGTTGTTGCCTATGACCCTTATCTTCAACCAGCGCGTGCAGCACAACTTGGTGTCAAGTTAGTCAATCTTGATGAGCTTTTGAAAACTTCAGATTTCATCACGATTCACTTACCTAAGACTAAAGAGACGGCAAACCTCATTGGTGTTGAAGCGTTCAAGAAGGTTAAGCCAGCAGTTCGCATCGTTAATGCCGCCCGCGGTGGAGTACTTGATGAAGCCGCTTTATATGATGCAATTAAGGACGGTCGCGTTGCAGGTGCTGGATTAGATGTTTTTGCTATAGAACCGTGCACAGATTCACCTTTATTTGCTCTTGATCAAGTGGTAGCTACACCTCACTTGGGCGCATCAACAGATGAAGCACAAGAGCGCGCAGGAATTGCTGTTGCAGAATCAGTTCGTAAAGCTTTAGCTGGTGAACTAGTTCCCGATGCTGTCAATGTGAAAGGTGGCGTTATACACGAAGACATCAGACCTTCATTGCCACTTGTTGAGAAGATGTCAGAGATTGCAACTGAATTACTCGGTGAGCTGCCAGTAATTATCGATGTAAGCGTTAAAGGTGAAATTTCAGTTCACGATGCTTCAATTTTGGCAATATCAGCGCTCAAAGGTGCGCTCTTGGCCGTGGGTGCAGAAGAAGTCACCTACGTTAATGCTCCAGGACTTGCTACAGAGCGCGGCGTTGTTTCATCAGTGACAAATACAGCTGAGTGCCACGAATACCGTTCGATGATTACTTTGCGGGCAACGACCGGAACTGGCAAGGCAATGTCTGTCGATGGAACACTTATGGGTATCAAACAGACACAAAAGATTGTTGGAATTGATTCTTTCCGCCTTGATCTGCCACCGACAGATAACATACTTTTTATTCGATACGTCGATCGCCCCGGCATCATCGGTATTGTTGGACAAACTTTGGGTGAAGCTAAAGTTAACATCGCTGCTATGCAAGTTGCTCGAAGTGAAGCCGGTGGCACAGCATTAATGGCTCTTACTGTTGATTCACATGTGCGCGAAGATATCGTGGCAAAAGTTAAGAAGGATACTGAGGCCGACTTCGTTCGCTCAGTATTTTTGGTGGACTAATGAAAACTATCAACTTAGCTGTTATTGCCGGGGATGGAATTGGTCCTGAGGTAGTTAACGAGGGTTTAAAAGTTCTGGACGTTGTGGCCAAGAAGTATGAAGTGAGCTTCAAGCGCACGTCATATGACTTAGGAGCTGGTTTTTGGCACCGCACGGGTGAAGTTCTTCCACAAGCAGTCTTAGATGAGATCGCAACTAAGGATGTTATTTTGTTAGGTGCAGTTGGAGATCCAACAGTTCCATCTGGCGTATTAGAGCGTGGACTTTTGTTAAAGCTTCGTTTTTCATTCGATCACTACATTAATCTGCGCCCTGCACGTTTAATGCCTGGGGTTACTGGGCCTTTAGCAACTAAGGCCCCTATTGATTTTGTAGTTGTGCGCGAAGGAACCGAAGGTCCTTATGTTGGTGCTGGGGGAGTCCTTGCAGAAGGCACTGATGCAGAGATTGCCACTGAGGAAAGTTTGAATACTCGTCGCGGTGCAGAGCGAGTAATCCGCGATGCATTCGAGCGTGCTTCAAAGAGAGAGCGCAAGAAGCTGACTTTGGTGCACAAAAACAACGTATTAACCCGAGCTGGCGGCCTGTGGACCCGCACATTTAATGAAGTCGCAAAGGAATATCCGAACGTTACAACTGACTATTTACATGTTGATGCAGCGTCAATGTTTTTTGTCACTAACCCAGAGCGCTTTGATGTTGTTGTGACCGATAACCTTTTCGGCGACATCTTGACCGACATTGCAGCTGCTATCTGTGGCGGCATTGGGTTAGCGGCTTCGGGAAATATCAACCCAACTGGAAAATTCCCCTCCATGTTTGAGCCAGTACATGGTTCGGCTCCAGATATTGCTGGGAAAAATATTGCAGATCCAACTGCCACAGTTATGTCAGTTGCGATGATGCTCGATCACTTGGGTTATAGCGATGCTGCTCGCGATGTTGAGCGCGCAGTTGCTGCTGATTTACTATCTCGAGGCGATAAGAAGCGAAGCACAAGTGAAGTGGGAGATGCGCTAGTCGCAGCGTTATAAGCCATGAAAATTACACTCAACCCCCATGCAAAAGATGCTGCTACACGTGATGCACTTGTTGCTGAAGGCGGATTCGGTAAGTACTACACCGACCACATGGTTGTCTGTGAATGGACTGAAAAAGATGGATGGGGAGAACCAGAGTTACAGCCATATGGCCCACTTTCACTAGATCCTGCGACAGCAGTTTTTCACTACGGTCAAGAAATCTTTGAAGGTATGAAGGCATACCGTCAACCTGATGGGTCAATCTCACTGTTTCGCCCTGATGCAAATGCAAAGCGTTTTGCAAACTCTGCAAAACGTTTAGCTCTACCTGAAATGCCAGAAGCGCTATTTTTAGAAACTGTTGAAACTTTAGTCAAGCAGGACGCAGGTTGGGTTCCAAATAGAGTTGGAGAGTCCTTATATATCCGTCCATTCATGATTGCTACTGAAGTTGGCCTAGGTGTTCGCCCAACTAATAAAGCCACGTACATTCTCATTGCAACACCAGCAGGTGCTTACTTTGATCCATCAAAGGCGGTATCTGTGTGGATTTCAACTGAATATGTCCGTGCGGTACAAGGTGGAACAGGTGAAGCAAAATGCGGTGGAAACTATGCAGCATCGCTAGTTGCACAAAAAGCTGCTGCTAAAGAGGGTTGCGATCAAGTTGTGTGGATCGATGCAAAAGAGCGCAAGTGGGTTGAAGAGATGGGCGGCATGAACCTTTACTTTGTTAAGGGTAAAGGTGCAGATGCAACTGTCATCACACCAAAATTAACTGGTACGTTACTTCCAGGAATCACTCGAGATTCAATCCTCTCTGTTGCTAAAGATCTTGGTTATAAAACTGAAGAAGTAATGCTGAGCATCGATGATTGGCGTGATGGCGTTGCATCCGGTGAAATCACTGAAATTTTCGCTTGTGGAACCGCCGCAGTTGTTTCCCCCGTTGGTTCGGCAAAATCAACCATGGGTACGTGGATAACGGGAAATGGACAGCCAGGTGTGATTACTATGCAGATTCGCAATCACTTACTTGCAATTCAACATGGAACAACTCCAGATACACACAGCTGGGTTCATAAGGTCTGCTAATGCCAGTCTCAGATGCATTTCATATCTATGACACCACCTTGCGCGATGGTGCGCAGCAAGAGGGATTAAATCTTTCGGTTCATGACAAGTTGGCAATTGCGCGTCACCTTGATGAACTTGGTGTTGGCTTTATTGAAGGCGGATGGCCAGGGGCAAACCCAAAGGACACTGAGTTTTTTGCGCGTGCTAAAAAAGAATTAGTATTAAAGAATGCGACCTTCGTTGCCTTTGGTGCCACACGTCGTCCTAACGTGAGCGCTGCTGATGATGTTTTGCTTGGAGCGCTTCGTGATTCAGGTGCACCTGCAGTTACATTAGTAGCAAAGGCTTTTGATCGACACGTTGATTTAGCTTTAAAGACTTCTCTGGATGAAAACTTAGCGATGATTCGTGATTCAGTCACTCACTTAATTGCAGAGGGACAACGTGTGTTTCTTGATGCTGAGCACTTCTTTGATGGCTACCGCAGCAACCGTGCTTATGCTCTAGAAGTTGTTCGCGTTGCAGCTGAAGCTGGCGCTGATGTCATAGCGTTGTGCGATACAAACGGAGGAATGTTGCCGGATGAGCTCTCTCAAGTTGTCCATGATGTTTTAACTGCAAGCTCTGCCCGTCTTGGAATTCATTGTCACAACGACACAGGGTGCGCAGTTGCTAACTCAATGGCTGCAGTTGCAGCTGGTGCCACACATGTTCAAGGAACGCTTAATGGCTATGGTGAGCGCACAGGAAATGCAGATTTAGTAACAATTATTGCAAACTTGGAATTGAAGAAGCATCAACTAGTTTTGCCTAAGAACGCATTGCGTGAAGCATTTAGAATTTCTCATGCTGTAGCTGAGGTTACAAATGTTTCATCCAGTGCACGTCAGCCATATGTGGGTGTCTCTGCATTTGCTCATAAAGCAGGCCTTCACGCCAGTGCAATCAAGGTGGATCCAGCTCTGTATCAGCATGAAGATCCAGAAACCGTTGGAAATGATATGCGCATGTTGGTCTCTGACATGGCTGGGCGTGCATCGATTGAATTAAAGTCCCAAGAACTCGGTGTTGACCTTGGTGGAGATAAAGAACTTATTGGCCGCATCGTTGATCGCGTTAAAGAGATGGAATCTCGCGGATTTACCTTTGAAGCAGCCGATGCCTCATTTGAACTTCTTGTTCATGAAGAGATGATCGGCAAGCGTCCAACTTTCTTCACCATTGACCATTGGCTAACAACCGTTGAGCGCTCTGAAGATCAAAGCATTCTTACAAAGGCTGAAGTTAAAGTAACGGCAAAAGGTAAGCAGATTTCATGTTCTGGGATTGGTAATGGTCCGGTCAACGCTTTTGATAACGCTTTGCGCACTGGATTAAAGGCGCTCTATCCAGAGTTAGAAGTTTTAGAGCTCACCGATTACAAAGTTCGAATTCTTGAGGGTCGCCTGGGCACGGGTGCTATTACACGCGTATTGGTTGAAACAAGTGATGGCAAGGGTGAATGGAACACCGTTGGTGTTCACGAGAACGTTATTGCAGCCTCTGCAATGGCGTTAGAGGATGCCGTCACCTTCGGCCTTATGCGTCAGGGACGTAAACCCGAGTAAAGTTGGCGTGTGAGCGAAGATTTTGAAAAGTTACTGACTACTTTTCAACACCATTTAGAAGTTGAACGCAATCTTTCTGTACATACAATCCGTGCATACATGGGGGATTTAACCTCATTATTGGCGCATTTAGAAAAAAGCGGGCTTACTAATATCTCACAGTTGCAGCTAGTTCATCTGCGATCATGGCTAGCAAATCAACAAGTTAAGGGTGCATCGCGCACAACTCTTTCGCGCAGAGCAGTCTCAGTGCGCTTATTTACTAAGTGGGCGTTAAAGAACAAATATATAACCAGCGATGTGGGTGCATCCCTTGCAACACCTAAGGGACATCGCATATTGCCTGAAGTTTTAGGAGTCGAGGATGCTAAAACCGCCATGGATTCCATGGCAACACGGGCTGCAGAGGATGTGACTCCTGTGACGTTGCGCGATGTTGCGATAGTGGAGCTGTTGTATGCCACAGGTGCTCGCGTGGCAGAACTGTGTGGCTTAGATCTAGGCGATATTGATTACAACCGCCAGACCATTCAAGTGCTGGGAAAAGGAAATAAGGAACGTGTTATTCCAGTTGGCAATCCTGCGATGCGCGCACTTAAGAAGTGGCTAAATGATGGACGCCAAGAGTTACTCAATGAGAAATCTGAAAAAGCTGTTTTTCTTGGGGCCCGTGGAAAGCGAATAGATCAAAGGGCTGTGAGAACCGTTGTGTATGAAGCACTTTCTGCCATTGAAGGCATTGAGCGCATAGGACCACATGCTCTACGCCATTCGGCTGCAACGCATCTGTTAGAAGGTGGTGCTGATCTGCGCACCGTACAAGAGATTTTGGGTCATGCTTCTTTGGCCACAACTCAGATTTATACACATGTATCAACTGAGCGTTTACAAAAAGCTTTCAAACAGGCGCATCCACGCGCATGAGTAAATCAATAGTTGTTATTCCAACATATAACGAAGTTGAAAGTATTGGTTCGCTGCTCGATGAGTTGGCCACACTTGATGTTGATGTTCTAGTCATAGATGACGGATCACCTGACGGCACAGCTCAAATCTGTAAAGCCCATGGCGTTGAAGTAGTTGAACGCAGCGGCAAGCAAGGCTTGGGAAGTGCCTATCGGGTTGGTTTTCAAATTGCCCTCGATCGTGGTTATGAAAATATTATTGAAATGGATGCTGATGGTTCCCACCAAGTGCGTGATTTAGCTGCGATGATGCAGTGGATTGGTTCGGCTGATCTGTTAATTGGTTCACGCTGGGTTGCCGATGGCACGATAGTTAATTGGAGCAAGTTTCGAGAACTGCTCTCAAAGGCAGCCAATAGATATGCCAACCTTGTCTTATCTTTAGGCGTGGCTGATACAACTGCGGGTTTTCGAATCTATTCAGCCTCACTTTTAAAAAAGATGGAGATCCAAACAATTGCTAGTGAGGGATATTGCTTTCAGATAGAGATGACTCGCAGGGCGATTGCTAGAGGGGGATCGATTGCTGAAGTTCCCATTACTTTTATCGAGCGTGAACATGGGGTGAGCAAAATGAGCTTTGCAATTGCCCTAGAAGCCATGCTGCGTATCAGCGCCTGGGGGTTTTTACGCTTAGTTGGGCGGTAAAGAGCACGCTCACGGCTCGGGTAAGATTTGCCCCGCATCAGTTGAAGTAATTCAGCTGGTGACATCTCAGCACTGCCTCACTTTTGGTGGGTGAATCATCTCGGTCCGTTAATTCGGTAGATGAGTTTCAGTGCGACGGGCCTAACAAATTGTTTGGCCAAAACCGAGCGGGTTTTTTATTGTGCTGCGCACAGAAATAAACCTAAGAAGGAGTATGCCATCATGGCAGTAGTAACAATGCGAGAACTTCTCGACAGCGGTGTCCACTTCGGACACCAGACTCGTCGATGGAACCCAAAGATGAAGCGCTTTATTTTCACAGAGCGCAATGGCATCTACATTATCGATATCCAGCAATCACTTGCGCTCATCGACAACGCATATGAGTTCGTTAAGGACACAGTTGCAAAAGGTGGTCACGTTTTGTTCGTTGGAACAAAGAAGCAAGCACAGGAACCAATGATCGAGCAAGCAGCACGCGTTGGTATGCCAACAGTGACTGAGCGCTGGTTAGGTGGAATGCTTACAAATTTCCCAACTGTATATAAGCGTATTCAGCGCCTGAAGGAACTAGAAGCACTTGAAGAGAAGAACGATCTTCTTCTAACAAAGAAGGAACTTCTTGTTCTTCGCCGTGAGCGCGAAAAACTGTTTAAGAACCTCAATGGTATCCGCAACATGACTAAATTGCCTTCAGCGATTTGGGTTGTTGATACTAAGAAGGAGCATCTAGCTGTGCAGGAAGCCAAGAAGCTCGGTATTCCGGTCATCGCTATTTTGGACACGAACTGTGATCCAGATGAAGTGGATTACAAGATTCCAGGTAATGACGATGCAATCCGTTCAATCGCGCTTTTGACTCGAGTTATCACTGATGCAATCGCTGCTGGTCTTGCTGCACGTTCAGCACAGGTTAAGAGTGAAACAAAGGATGAAACCCCTGCAGTTGCAGCTGGTGAGCCTTTAGCTGATTGGGAAAAAGAAATTGCTGGAACAACTGAAGAATCACCAGAAGCAATCACTGTCACAGAAGGAGCTTAAATAAATGGCTGCATATACAGCGCAAGATGTTAAGAATCTTCGTGAAGCTACAGCTGCTGGAATGCTCGATTGCAAAAAGGCTTTGGATGAGGCAGAAGGCGATTACAACAAGGCGATCGACATCATTCGCGTTAAAGGACTCAAGGGAGTCACAAAGCGTGAGGGTCGTCTCACTTCAAATGGCGCAGTAGTTGCAAAAGTTGAAGGAAATCTTGGTGTGATGCTTGAACTTAACTGCGAGACAGATTTCGTGGCTAAGGGTGAGCGTTTCGTCGCACTAGCTGATGAGCTGCTTGCTCACTTACAAAATGCACAATCAGATTCTCTAGAAGCATTCCTCACAACCATAATGTCTAACGGCAAGAGTGTTCAGGCAACTGTTGATGAGGCAAATGCAACTCTTGGCGAGAAGATTGAGGTTCGCCGCATTGCAGTGTTAAAGGATTCTCCAGTTGGGATTTACTTGCACCGCACTAGCCCAGATTTGCCACCACAAGTTGGCGTTCTAGTTCAGTTAACTAATGATGCAGCTGAAGTTGGTAAAGATATTGCTCAGCACATTGCAGCCTTTGCACCACAGTTTGTTAATCGTGAAGATGTTCCTGCCAATCTCATTGAAAATGAACGTCGTATCGCTGAAGAAACTGCACGCGAAGAAGGAAAGCCAGAGGCTTCCCTTATCAAGATTATTGAAGGTCGTGTAACAGGCTTTGTGAAGGAAGTTTCTTTGATTGAGCAATCTTTTGCTAAGGATGCAAAAAAGACTGTGAAGCAGATCCTGGATGAGGCAGGAACAGCCGTTAAGGCGTTCAATCGCTTCCGCGTGGGTCAATAAGTTCAAAGGCGACATCGCTTAGAATTTAGATATTCCAACTAGAAGTTAAAGGAGCACTTATGTCCGGTACACGAGGAACGTATCGGCGGGTGCTCCTTAAACTTTCTGGAGAAGTTTTCGGTGGAGCCAAAGGCATTGGTGTTGATCCTGATGTTGTGCAGGATATTGCAAAACAAATCGCAGATGTAGCACGAAGCGGAGTACAAGTATCCATTGTTGTTGGCGGCGGTAATTATTTCCGTGGTGCCGAACTGTCTCAGCGCGGAATGGATCGCTCACGCGCTGACTACATGGGAATGCTAGGAACTGTGATGAACTGTTTAGCTCTACAAGATTTTCTGGAAAAAGAAGGTGTGCAAACTCGTGTTCAGACCGCGATTACTATGGGGCAAGTTGCAGAGCCATACATTCCCCTGAGAGCTATTCGCCACCTTGAAAAAGGTCGCGTAGTAATTTTTGGTGCAGGTGCGGGAATGCCTTTCTTTACGACCGACACTGTTTCGGCCCAGCGCGCACTTGAAATCGGAGCCGAGGCTCTACTTCTTGCAAAGAGTGGTGTCGATGGCGTGTACAGCGCTGATCCCAAGAAGGAGAAATCTGCGGTTAAATACGATCAGATTTCATATGATGAGGTTTTAAGCAAATCTCTAGCGGTAGCTGATGCTGCAGCTTTTGCCCTTTGCCGTGAAAATCATCTTCCCATCGTTATCTTTGATTTGATGAAGAATGGCAATATCGCGCGTGCTGTGCGCGGGGAAACAATAGGGACGTTGGTTTCTTAGTTCACGAGTGTATGCAGCCAGGCCATAAATTGCCGATAGAATCAAAGAATTGGGAACTCTAAGGGAGAAGTCATGGCAGATGTAGCAAGCGCCCTCAAAGACGCTGACACGAAGATGAGCAAAGCAGTTGAAGTTGCAAAGGATGATTTTGCATCCATTCGAACTGGCCGTGCACACCCATCCATGTTTAACAAAATCATGGTCGATTACTACGGCACTTACACAGCCCTTTCGCAATTAGCCTCTATTCAAGTTCCCGAGGCGCGCATGGCAACGATTGCCCCCTTCGATAAGGGAGCTATGGCCAGCATCGAAAAGGCAATTCGTGAATCAGATTTAGGTGTTAATCCAGGAAATGATGGAGTTGTTATTCGCATTAACTTCCCGCAACTAACTGAGGAGCGTCGTAAGGAATATATCAAGGTTGCAAAAGGCAAAGCCGAAGATTCGAAAATCTCTATGCGAAACATTCGACGCGCAGCAAAAGAGTCAATGGAAAAGATGGAAAAAGATGGTGACATCGGAAAAGATGATTTAGCCCGTGGCGAGAAAGAGTTAGAGAAAATCACTGCTGATCACGTTGCAAAGATTGATGAACTCTTAAAGCATAAAGAGGTCGAACTCCTAGAAGTTTAGGGAGTTTGTCGCTGATGTCAGATTTTCAATCGATAAATGAGGCTATAAATAAGAAGGCCGGGCGAAAGCTGGGACCTTCGATTGTGGTCTCACTATTTTTGATTGCTTTGGTGTGGTTTGCACTTGCCTATCACCGTGAGGTTTTTGCTGTTGTTGTCGCAGTCGCCGTGCTTTTAGGCATTCGTGAAATTGTGCGAGCCTTTAAAGTGCGTGGAATCTATATCTCAGTTGTTTCACTTGCCCTAGGTGCTCTGGCTCTTACCTATGCAACGTGGAATGGTGGGGCAGCAGGTTTAGCCATTGCTACAGCTATAGCAATTCCGCTTTTGCTCATTCAACTCTTGACTAAAGGCCCAGAGGGCTTTGTGCAAAGTGCAACAGCAACAACTTTTTCACTCCTCTATCTTCCATTTCTTGGTGGATTCCTTGTCCTTCTTGCTAAGCCAAGTACTGGTTTAGAGCGTGTGATGACTTTTGTTGTATTGGTTGGCTGCAATGACACATTTGGCTACATCGTGGGAGTTCTCTTTGGAAAGCATCCACTTGTTCCCATCATCAGCCCTAAGAAGAGCTGGGAGGGTCTCATTGGCTCTCTCATCTTTACTGTGATCGGTGGATCACTTGCCTTTACATACATTCTGGAAATGCATTGGTGGATTGGCGCAATAGTTGGTTTAATGATTGTTTTCACTGCTACATGCGGTGACTTGATTGAAAGTGCAATGAAGCGCGATCTGCACCTTAAAGATATGGGCACGCTACTACCTGGCCATGGCGGCATGCTAGATCGCCTTGATTCAGTGCTCATTTCAGCCCCAGCGCTGTGGCTAGCTTTAGAGCTTGTGAAACGCTGGGCATGAGCGTTCCTGAGGTTCAATTAATTTTTGAGCAACCAGTTCAGCGTAAGAAAGCACCTAAGCATTTAGCTGATTATTCACCCGAAGAGCGCCGAGCATTGGCACAGTCATTGGGTTTTCCCGCTTTTCGCGCTAACCAAGTGGCAACTCATTACTTCACACATTTATCTAATGATCCGCAGAGTTGGACTGATATTCCTGCAGAGATGCGTCAGCGAATCGCAGAACAGTTCACTCCTAAACTCATTGAACTAGTGCGCTCAGTTGAGTGCGATGGTGGAATGACGCGTAAAGATCTCTGGAAACTCCATGATGGGGTTTTAGTGGAATCGGTTTTAATGCGATACACCGATCGTGTAACAGTATGTATCTCATCCCAAGCCGGATGTGGAATGAACTGCCCATTTTGTGCAACTGGGCAAGCAGGATTAACTCGAAACTTAAGTGCAGGTGAAATCACAGAACAGATTGTTGCCGCGGCTCGGGCATGTGCACATGGTGAACTGCCAGGAGGAGAAGCCCGTCTTTCCAATGTAGTTTTTATGGGCATGGGGGAGCCTTTAGCTAATTACAGCGCAGTGATTCGAACACTTCGAAACATCACTGACCCAAACCCTGACGGATTAGGAATTAGTGCACGTTCAGTCGTGGTTTCAACAGTTGGTCTTGTCAATGGAATTGAAAAACTCACTGAAGAAGGACTCTCAGTCACATTGGCAGTCTCACTTCACACACCAGATGATGAGCTGCGTGACACATTGGTTCCAATCAACTCCCGTTGGAAAATTAAGGAAGTTTTGGCTGCAGCCGATGCTTATGAGAAGAAGACGGGTCGGCGTTATTCAATTGAATACGCCTTAATTCGAGATATCAATGATCAATCATGGCGCTCTGATTTACTTGGTCGGTTACTGAAAAACCGTAACGCTCACGTTAATTTAATTCCTCTCAATCCCACTCCAGGTTCAAAGTGGACAGCATCTCGTCGTGAAGATGAAGCGCAGTTTGTGCGCATCTTGGAAAGTTATGGGGTTCCAGTAACTGTGCGCGACACTAGAGGCCGTGAGATTGATGGAGCCTGTGGTCAGCTAGCAGCTGCAGAAAAAGGTAAAAGCCCTACTGGTTAGGTAAGGGTGGAATTGGTAGGCTCAATTCCATGGAAAAGTTAACTAACTTCATTAATGGCAAAGCCGTCGATTCAACTTCCGGTGAAAGCTCGCCACTTATTAACCCAGCAACCGGCACAGAGTATGCCCGTGCACCCAAATCAAATGCTGCAGATGTTGATTCGGCCTTTAAAGCTGCCAGTGATGCATTCCCAGGGTGGCGCGATTCCACTCCATCCCAGCGCCAGAAAGCTTTATTGAAAATTGCAGATGCAATTGAATCTCGAGCTGATGAAATTATTGCCATTGAAACAACTAACACAGGTAAACCCATCTCCTTAACAACATCTGAAGAAGTTCCACCGATGGTGGATCAGATTCGATTCTTCGCAGGGGCTGCACGAAATCTAGAGGGAAAATCTGCTGGTGAATATATGCCAGGCATGACGTCAATGATTCGCCGCGAACCTGTCGGAGTAATTGGTCAAGTAACACCGTGGAACTATCCCATGATGATGGCCGTATGGAAGTGGGCTCCAGCAATTGCTGCGGGTAACACTGTTGTTCTAAAGCCAAGTGATACGACACCGGCATCAACTGTGTGGATGGCAAAACTTATGTCTGAGTTTTTACCTGCAGGTGTTTTCAATGTTATCTGTGGCGAACGCGAGACTGGACGTATGGTTGTTGAACACAAACGCCCGGACATGGTTTCAATTACTGGCTCAGTGGGTGCTGGAATTCAAGTTGCACAATCGGCTGCTACACAACTCAAGCGAGTACACCTAGAACTGGGTGGTAAGGCTCCTGTGGTTGTTTTTGCTGATGCAGATTTAGCCGCAGCAGCTGAAGGCATTGCCATTGCTGGTTATTTCAATGCTGGCCAGGACTGCACAGCTGCCACACGAGTCATTGTTGAAGCTAATGTGTATGATGATTTTGTCGCACTTTTAACCGAGCAAGCAAAGGGCATTGCTATCGGCTCCCCATCTGAAGATGTTTTCTTAGGCCCTGTAAATAACGCTCATCAATTAGCCCGCGTCAGCGCCTTCTTTGATCGCCTTCCATCTCACGCAAAGGTCATGACCGGTGGAAGCGCCCTCGATAAGCCAGGCTTCTTCTTCCCAGCAACTGTTGTTGCCGACTTAAAGCAAGATGATGAGATGATTCAGAGCGAGATTTTTGGTCCAGTCATTACTGTTCAAAAATTTAGCGATGAGGCCGATGCTATTTCAAAGGCCAACGGGGTCGAGTATGGATTGGCCTCGAGTGTGTGGACCAAGGATCATGGCCGTGCGATGAGAATGGCAAAGGCCTTTGACTTTGGTTGTGTCTGGATCAATACCCATATCCCTGTTGTCGCCGAGATGCCGCACGGCGGCTTCAAGCGCTCGGGCTATGGCAAGGATCTTTCAGCCTATGGATTTGAGGATTACACACGAATCAAGCACGTTATGACTAACCTTGGGGCGTAGTATTTCGCCCAAGAAACCGACCCAATAAGGAGTACAGCAATGGCAAATGAGCGCTCACTTTCACCTGAGGCACGTTCGATACTTGGAACTCAGATTTCACGTCGTGCTGTTTTAGCAGGCGCGGGTGGATTGGGTGCGGCAGGATTTCTTGCAGCTTGTGGAGGTGGATCCTCATCTGCCGGTGGAGATTCTAAGACGGTTCGTTGGGGTAACTGGCCTTTGTATTTGGATTTTGACGCTAAAACAAAAAAGTACCCAACTTTAGAAAAATTCATGACACAAACCGGCCTTACAGCAAAGTATTTTGAAGATTACAACGACAACGATGAGTTCTTTGGAAAAGTTCAAGCCCAACTAAAACTCGGTGAAGATATTGGTTATGACGTTGTTACGCCAACTGACTGGATGGCTGCTCGTTGGTTGCGACTTGGCTACACACAAAAATTCGATGCAGCAAACGTTCCTAATAAGGTGAACATTCTTGATTCACTTGCTTCACCTTCATATGACCCTAATCGTGAATCTTCACTTACATGGCAGGGCATCATGGCTGGATTTGGTTGGAATGTTGAGAAGAATCCAAAGGGAGTTCACACACTCGATGAACTTTTTGCTCCGCAAAATAAAGGCAAAATTGTTGTGCTTACCGAAATGCGCGACACAATTGGAGTTATCTTGTTGGCTCAAGGTATTGATATTACTAAGGTCACCGAAGATCAGTTTATGAATGCCGTAGATTTCATGGCTAAGAAGATCTCGGATGGTTGGATCCGCGGTGTTAAGGGTAATGAATATGCACAGGACCTTACTTCTGGGGATGCAACTGCTGTTATTGGCTGGTCAGGGGATATGTTCATTCTTTCATCTGAAAATGAGGGTAAATTCGACTTCGCTATTCCAGAATCAGGTGGAACAATCTCAGGTGATAACTTGATGATTCCATCAACTGCATCTGCTGATGGAAAGAAGAATGCTGAAACTCTCATTAATTACTACTACGATCCTGCAGTGGCGGCAGAGGTTGCTGCATATGTTAATTATGTATGCCCAGTAAAGGGCGCTCAAGCAGCAATGGAAAAGATTGCGCCAGAGTTGGTCAATTCTGAATACATCTTCCCAACAACTAAAACTTCATCGCGCTTGCACATCTTCCGCTCACTCACACCAGATGAAGAAACTAAGTGGTCCGAGGCATTCCAGAAGGCACAAGGCAACTAGTGTCATCGGATGCAATCTCTGCACGAGGAGATCTACGTCTAACTCGCATTACTAAGTCATATGGTGAATTCAAAGCAGTTGATGATTTAACTCTTACGATTCCAAAAGGATCATTCTTTGCATTGCTTGGACCTTCAGGATGTGGCAAAACTACTACACTGCGCATGGTTGCAGGATTAGAAGAACCGACTGTTGGAAGTATTCACCTAGGTGATACCGACATCACCACCACCCGTCCATATCAACGCCCCATCAATACAGTTTTTCAAAACTATGCACTCTTTCCACATTTAACTATCTTTGAAAATATCGCTTTTGGCTTACGTCGACGTGGAGTCAAAGATGTTAAAGAACAGGTTGATAAGGTCCTCAACCTTGTCGAGCTTCCACATTTAGCGGGGCGCAAGCCAACTCAACTATCAGGTGGCCAGCAACAGCGCATTGCCTTGGCTCGCGCAATCGTTAATCGCCCAGCATTATTACTTCTAGATGAGCCATTAGGTGCTTTGGATCTTAAGCTCCGTCGTCAGATGCAGATCGAGCTCAAGTGGATTCAACGTGAGGTTGGCCTAACGTTCGTTCACGTGACACATGATCAAGAAGAAGCTATGACTATGGCTGACACCATTGCAGTTATGAACGAAGGCAAGATTGAACAAATGGGTTCTCCAGCAGATTTGTATGACAATCCTCAGACAGCATTTGTTGCTAACTTCCTTGGGCAATCCAATTTAATAAAGGGAAAAATAGATGGCAGTGATGGAGATAATTTAGTAGTTGATCTCTATGGCCAAAAGGTTTCTATGCCTAAAAAGAGAAGCCACGCAGTTGATAGTTCACTCTATGCCGGAATACGTCCAGAGAAGTTTAGGATTTCTCTGCTTGGGACTCCTGTTAAAGGAAACACATTAACAGGTGGGCGAATTGAAGATGTTTCATATATAGGTGTTAGTACACAGTATGTGGTTGCTATGCCTTGGGGTCAAGAGTTGATGGTCTTTGAGCAAAATGACGATGGAGTTCCACCATTTGATAAAGGTGATGAGGTTCTTATCTCTTGGGAGCCAAGTTTTACCTTTGGTTTGCGTGGTGATGAAGATATTGAAGCCGGTACAGAAGTAAATCCTGAGGATTTAGAGGAGGAATAACATGACCTTTCCAAAGGTGCGTGTTCCTTACCTACTTCTTTTTCCAGGATTTGCTTTTCTCTTTACTTTTTTTATTTTACCAATTGTAAATCTGGCTCAAACATCGACCCAGACACCGGTTAAAGGTGGAGATACAGGACAATATGAACAAAAATTTGCATTTGGAAATTACATAACAGCATTTACTGAAAATAGAGAGCAGTTTGCACGCTCGTTTATTTTCGCCTCCTTTGCTACGGTTTTGGCACTTGCAATTGCATATCCACTTGCTTACGCCATCGCATTTAAAGCTGGGAAGTTTAAAAACATCCTTCTAGTTTTAGTTGTTGCACCGTTCTTTACTTCATTTTTGCTACGAACTATCGCATGGAAGCAAATATTAGGAGAAGAGGGATTTGTTGTTCCCGGATTACGATCTCTGCATATTATTGGGCAGCAAACCACGTTGACATCTACCTCTATTGCAGTTGTTGCCGGTATGACCTATAACTTCCTTCCGTTTATGACTTTACCGCTTTATGCATCGCTAGAACGAATCGATCCACGCACCATAGAAGCTGCAGGTGATCTCTATGCCAATGGTATTACAGCTTTTAGACGCGTAACTGTTCCCCTTTCCATGCCTGGTGTTGTTGCTGGGACATTGCTGACATTTATTCCTGCAGCAGGTGACTATGTCAATGCTGCTATTTTGGGAAGCCCCAACACAAAGATGATCGGGAATGTGATTGAGTCTCGTTATTTTAAGATTGTTGACTACCCAACCGCAGCTGCTCTCTCATTTACTTTAATGGCCGCAATCTTAATACTCGTTACTTTGTATATTAGAAAAACTGGAACGGAGGAGTTGGTATGAGCCAAAAACTCACAGATGCCACCATCCCAACCATTCCAGTTAAAGCTCGGTTTTCACGATGGTTTGGCCGCAACCTATTGCGCATCTACATGATTTTTGGATTCTCATATCTCTTTATTCCTGTTGCCTACACCTTCGCATTTTCTTTCAATGACTCAGGTAAGAGTAACTTGATTTGGAAAGGCTTTACACTGCGTAATTGGCAGAACCCGTGTGGCGCACCTGAAGTGTGCAGCGCCCTTGGAAATTCAATAAAGATAGGTTTGTTAGCTACGACATTCTCAACGATTCTTGGAACGATGATTGCCTTTGCAATTGGTCGATATGCATTCAAAGGTCGCTCATCATCAAATCTCCTGATTTTCCTACCCATGGCAACGCCTGAGGTAGTACTAGGTGCTTCATTGCTTTCTTTGTTCTTAGTTTTTAAAATCAATCCAGGATTCTGGCCAACAGTCATCGCGCACGTAATGTTTTGTATTTCATTTGTTGTCGTAACTGTTAAGGCACGTATTGCATCCCTTGATCCACGCCTTGAGCAGGCAGCAATGGATCTTTATGCCAATGAACTTGAGACTTTCCGAAGAGTTACTTTGCCACTAGTTGCACCAGGCATCGCAGGGGCTGCATTGTTAGCTTTTAGTCTCTCATTCGATGACTTTATTATTACGAATTTTAACTCAGGTACTCTCACGACCTTCCCTAAGTTTGTCTATGTGGCAGCTGCGCGTGGTATTCCAGCTCAAGCCAATGTCATAGGATCTTCCATGTTTTTCTTGGCTTTAGCTATTGTCATCGCGGGGCAACTAGTAAATAGGAAGAAAACCCGCTAATCTTTCTCTCGTCCACGACGAACTACAGGTTGTGAAAGAAAATCTGCGTTGTGGGGTTAGGTTCCGGAGGACCCGGGCCAACTACGAGTAGTGATTGAAGGGGTGATTCCGGTTAAGGCCGGATAGCGCGATGGCAACCATCGACCCTTACGTTCTCAAGCATCTTTCGCACATGCAGCCAGCTCTATATTGGTTGGATGAAGATCCCCTTGAACCTCAACCAAATCCCACTTTAATTGGTGATGTCACCACAGATTTGTGTGTGGTGGGTGCTGGCTACACGGGCTTATGGACAGCCCTTTTAGCAAAAGAGCAAAACCCAGAGCGTGAAGTAATCATTGTTGAACAACGAGAAACTGGTGCGGGTGCTTCTGGTCGAAATGGCGGATTTTGCAGCTATTCCTTGACCCACGGCTTCATGAATGGATACAGCAGATTTAAAGATGAGATGGCCGTCATTGAACGTTTGGGCCGAGAAAATTTAGATTCAATTGAAGAGACTATTAAGCGATATGGAATTGATTGTCAATTTGAATGGAATGGTGAGCTGCGTATTGCCAACGAAGAATGGCAGATCGAGGGTCTAGTAGAAGAAGCAAATCTTCGCAACTCTTTTGGCGACACTGTTGAAGTTCTCAATCAAGAGCAAATACAGGAACGTGTTAATTCACCTTTATCCAAAGCGGCGCTATGGGATCCAGATGGGACCGCTCTAGTGGATCCAGCGAGATTGGTCTGGGGATTAGAGCGAGCCTGTCTCAAGTTGGGTGTGAAGATTTTTGAAAATACACATGTGGAGTGGTTGGAGCGCACGAACCAAGGCATGATCGTTCACACACCATATGGATCGGTCTACGCCCAAAAGGTTGCACTTGCAACTAATGTCTTTACATCATTGGTCAAACGCGCCCATAAATATGTTGTGCCGGTGTATGACTTCCAATTAGTGACAGAGCCATTGACTAAAGAGCAGATGAAATCGATTGGCTGGGATGGCCGCGAAGGTTTATCAGAGGCTGGAAACCAATTCCATTACTATCGCTTAACTAAAGATAATGAGATTTTATGGGGCGGCTATGATGCAATTTATAATTTCCGTGGCAAAGTACGTCAAGAATATGAGACTGATGCTGAAACGTATGCACATTTAGCGCAGGCATTTTTAGAAACATTCCCACAATTAAAGGGAATTAAATTCACCCATGGTTGGGGAGGCGCAATTGATACATGCTCACGGTTCTCACCGTTTTGGGGAAAGGCTTATGGTGGGCGAGTTGCATATGTTTTGGGCTATACAGGCCTAGGTGTTGGCTCGACTCGATTTGGTGCACAAGTGATGTTAGATCTTCTGGATAAGGTTGATAATGAACGTACGAGATTAAAGATGGTTCGCAAGAAGCCAGTGCCTTTTCCCCCTGAGCCTTTGAAGTTTATTTTCATCCGCATGACGCAATGGTCAATCAATCGGGCCGATCAAAATCACGGCAAGCGTAATTTATGGCTAAAACTTCTCGATGCTTTGGGCTTAGGCTTTGATTCTTAAGCTTTACCTCTATTCTTAAGCCATGACCAATCATGGCAATATGTATGGCCCCGATTTCACATTTCTTGGAATCGAGCGCTGTGATTTAGATATTCCTTCTTCTTATGCCGATGCAGATGTAGTAATCGTTGGCGCACCCATTGATAGTGGAACTTCACACCGATCAGGTGCCAAGTTTGGTCCGCAGGCAATTCGTGGGGGAGATTATCTGCCCCACGACGCCGAACGGCCGCATTTAGCGTTGCGTATTGATGCCCTCAAAGAGATGAAAGTTGTCGATGCCGGAGATTTATTAATGCCTGGTGGTGACTTGGTTGCATCATTAGAAGTTTTAGCACAAGCCACAGAAAAAATTTCACGAGCTGGTGCAATTCCAGTCATTCTTGGCGGTGATCATTCAATTGCATCTGCAGATGTTGCAGGAATTGCACGCCATCGTGGCATGGGCAAGATTTCAATGATTCACTTTGATGCACATGCCGATACTGGTGAAGATCAATGGGGCGCACTAATTGGCCATGGCACACCAATGCGACGCTTAATTGATACCGGAACAGTGCGGGGAGATCGCTTCTTGCAGTTGGGTCTGCGCGGTTATTGGCCAGATTCAAAGACTCTGGATTGGATGCGCGATAAAGGTATGCGCTCCTATGAAATGACAGAGATTCACCACCGGGGCCTCAATGCAGTTTTAGATGAATCTTTTGCAATTCTGACACAGGAATGCGATGGAGTTTTCTTATCTGTAGATATTGATGTCGTTGATCCAGGCATGGCACCAGGCACTGGCACACCCGAACCAGGTGGAATGACTAGCCGTGAGCTTTTAGAATCTGTGCGCAGAATCTGCCTAGAACTACCAATTGTTGGAATTGACATTGTTGAAGTTGCACCAGCTTTTGATAGCGCCGATATCACTGCAATCTTGGCTAACCGTGTTGTCCTAGAAGCACTCAGTGCAATCGCAAAACGTCGTTCAGGGACTAAGTACTCACCAACACACAATCTTCTGGACCGATAAATGCGTGACGTAGTTATTGTGGGCTCGACGGGCTCAATTGGTGTGCAAGCCCTTGAAGTTATTGCAAGTCACCCAAAGCAATTTAATGTTGTAGCAATTTCATCTGCAGGGAGTAATCCGGAGTTAGTCATCGCTCAGGCAAAGCAATTTAATGTTTCACATGTAGGAGTTGTAAATAATGCGCATCAAGTTCGTCAAGGAGTTCCTGGGGTAAGCGTCATTGATGGTTTATATGCCTCAACCGAAATAGCATCTATTAACTGTGATGTTGTAGTTAATGGCATAACAGGATCAATTGGGCTTGGACCAACTCTTGCAGCCTTAGATGCCGGCAACACCTTGGCACTTGCTAATAAGGAGTCATTAGTTGCAGGTGGCGACTTAGTAATGTCTAGAGCCAGAGAACACCAGATTATTCCTGTTGATTCTGAACATAGTGCAGTTTTTCAGTCTGCACTAGCTGGAAAAAAATCTGAGATAAAAAAGATCGTATTAACTGCAAGTGGAGGAGCCTTTAGAGATCGCTCTGATCTTGATGGAATTACTGTGGAAGATGCACTTCAACACCCAACATGGTCAATGGGGAAAGTTGTCACCATAAATTCTGCAACACTTGTGAATAAAGGCCTAGAAATCATTGAGGCGCATTACTTATTTGGTTTGCCATATTCACATATTGAAGCTGTTATACATCCCCAATCAGTCGTCCACTCACTAGTTGAATTCAATGATGGTTCAACGATTGCTCAGGCAAGTCCGCCCAACATGAAAGGGGCTATTGCCTATGCAATGAACTGGCCGGATCGATTGAACAAATCTACTTCACCAATTGATTGGTCAATTTCACATACCTGGAGCTTTGCACCTATCGATACTAAGAAATTTCCAAGCATTGAGCTAGCGCGCCACTGTGGTGAGGTCGGTGGGGGATTACCTGCCATTTTTAACGCTGCTAATGAAGCGGCAGTGGCTGCGTTTATTTCAAAGAGGCTTGAATTCAAATCGATTGTTGGCGTTATTGCCGCAGTTGTTGAGGAACTTGAGAAAGATTGCCCGAAAAATCTCAGAGATTTATCTGATGTCAGTGCCTTGGAAGATGATGCTCGCACCCGTGCACAAGCACATCTACTACGATTGGCCCCATAATGCAGATCATTGGAATCCTCGGCTTTATAATCGCCTTACTTGCCTCAGTAATGATTCATGAATTTGGCCATTACTTGACAGCCAAACGCTATGGAATGAAAGTCAGTGAATTCTTTTTAGGCTTTGGTTCACGGATCTGGTCAACAAAGCGCGGTGAAACTGAGTTTGGTCTCAAAGCCATACCGGCTGGCGGGTATTGCAAGATAGAAGGCATGACACCAGGTGATGTGATGCCTGAGGGTGAAGAGTCACGTGCTTTCTACACTGCCAAATCTTCACAGAAGCTAGTTGTGCTTGGTGCAGGCTCATTTCTACATTTTGTTCTTGGCTATATTCTGCTCTTTGTTTTATTCGCAGGCGTTGGTACAAATCAGTTGTTACCGACAATTAACGAAGTGGTCAAGGGGTCAGCGGCTCAATCTGCCGGAATTCTTGCAGGAGATGAAGTGCTGGCTATTAATGGCAAGAAGGTTCAAAACTGGTATTCAGATGTCCAAGTCATCCGAAACTCTCAAGGCGTACCTATTACTTTGCTCATTCAACGTGGTAGCGAGCAAATCACAATTTCTGCTTCAGCAAAACTTGAAACTATCAATGGAACGAAGCGTTATGTCCTTGGAATTATTAATGACGTTGGCATTAAGCGCTCTGGTCTGGGGACCTCACTTAAGAATTCAGCGATAGTTACACAGGATTTCTTGATACAAAGTGTTAAATCACTCATAAACCTTCCTTCAAAGATTCCTGCGCTATGGGGGCAAACTGTGGGTGGGCAAACACGTGATCCCAATGGGTTAGTCGGTGTTGTTGGTGTTGCTCGCGTTTCAGGGCAGGCAGTGGGTAGTGATGCCTTATCTATAACCGAGCGCTTATCAACATTTATATTGATTATCGCTAGTTTAAATATCTTCGTTGGCTTATTTAATCTCTTGCCGATATTGCCACTCGATGGTGGCCATATGGCAGTTGCTATAGCCGATGAGATTCGTGCATTTATTGCGCGCCTTCGTGGCCGAGCACGTCCGGCAGCAATTGATGTGACCTTGCTGACCCCAATTACCATGGTGGTCTTCGTAATTCTGGCAGCCCTTACAGTTCTGCTCCTGATTGCAGACATCGTTAATCCAGTTGTTCTAAATCTTTAGCACAACCTGCATTATTACGGCACAATAGCGCCATGGTTGATTTAGGAATCCCAAGCGCGCCAGCTGCCACATTACATCCGCGCCGCAAGACACGACAAATGATGGTTGGCAAAGTTGGAGTGGGAAGTGATTCACCTGTCAGCGTTCAGTCCATGTGCACAACTCTCACAGCAGATGTCAATTCAACTTTGCAGCAGATAGCAGAGTTAACAGCGTCAGGTTGTCAGATTGTTCGAGTGGCTGTGCCAAGTCAAGATGATGCCGATGCCTTAGCTCAGATTGCTAAGAAATCACAGATCCCAGTGATTGCAGACATTCACTTTCAACCTAAATACATTTTCGCTGCAATTGATGCAGGCTGTGCAGCAGTTCGAGTCAATCCTGGAAATATTAAGCAATTTGATGACAAAGTAAAAGAAGTTGCAAAGGCTGCAGGAGATGCTGGAATTCCTATTCGTATTGGCGTTAACGCAGGTTCATTAGATCCACGCCTTCTTGCAAAATATGGCAAAGCAACCCCTGAAGCTTTAGCTGAGTCAGCTCTATGGGAAGCATCATTATTTGAAGAGCACGGTTTTTCAGATATTAAAATTTCGGTCAAGCACCATGACCCTGTAATTATGGTTAATGCGTATCGAATTCTGGCTGCAAAGTGTGACTATCCATTGCACTTAGGTGTGACTGAGGCAGGGCCGATTTTCCAGGGAACAATCAAATCAGCAACAGCATTTGGTATTTTATTAGCTGAAGGAATTGGTGACACCATTCGTGTTTCACTCTCTGCGCCTCCAGTTGAAGAAGTTAAGGTTGGAATATCAATTCTAGAATCTCTCAATCTTCGTCAACGAAAGTTAGAGATTGTTTCCTGCCCTTCCTGTGGACGTGCCCAAGTAGATGTGTATACATTGGCGGAAAAAGTTCAAGCAGGGTTGCAAGGAATGACTGTGCCTTTGCGCGTTGCTGTAATGGGCTGCGTAGTTAATGGCCCAGGAGAGGCACGTGAAGCAGATCTGGGTGTTGCATCAGGAAATGGCAAAGGCCAGATATTTGTTAAGGGTCAAGTAATTAAAACAGTACCTGAGGCTCAGATTGTTGAAACTTTAATTGAAGAGGCAATGAGATTAGCTGAAGAAATGGAAGCCGCTGGCGTTGCTTCAGGGCAACCCTCTGTTGATGTTCGATAGGCTCGCTCCATGCTAAAAATGTCTACGCTCTTTTTGCGTACGCTGCGCGATGACCCTGCAGATGCTGACGTTGCCAGTCACCGCTTATTAGTAAGAGCAGGTTATATTCGCCGAATTGCAGCTGGAATTTACTCATGGCTGCCGCTTGGGGTGATTACGCTTCGCAACGTTGAAAATGTTATTCGCCAGGAAATGGATCGTGCCGGTTTTCAAGAAGTACATTTCCCAGCATTACTGCCACGTGAGGCATATGAAGCCACAAATCGTTGGGAAGAATATGGACCATCTCTCTTTCGTCTTCAAGATCGGCGTGGTGCAGATTATTTACTAGGACCAACACATGAAGAGATGTTCACCTTGATGGTCAAGGGAGAGTATTCATCCTATAAAGATCTTCCACTTTCTATCTATCAAATTCAAACGAAGTATCGAGATGAAGCGCGCCCACGAAGCGGAATCATTCGCGGGCGTGAGTTTGTCATGAAGGACTCTTACTCATTTGATATTGATGATGCAGGCTTAGAGATCTCCTACCAAAAGCATCGTGATGCCTATGTCAGTTGCTTTAATCGCTTAGGAATCAAATACAACATAGTAAGGGCCGTCTCTGGTGCTATGGGTGGATCTAAATCAGAAGAGTTCTTAGCCCCATGTTCAACCGGTGAAGACACATATGTGCTTTGTCCTAAGTGTGGCTTTGCTGCAAATGTTGAAGCGATGGTTACTAAAGTTCCAGCCGGTGATGCATCAGGCACACCTTCACTAGAAGTATTGAACACACCAAATACACCAACTATTGATTCACTTGTTGATCTGATGAATGAGAAATTTGGTGGGGGATATAGCGCGGCCGATACTTTGAAAAATATTATGGTGATGGCAGATGGCACACCACTTGCTGTATTAATTCCAGGAGACCGTGAAGTAGATTTAAAGCGCCTGCAAGAAAATCTAGGCGGTGTTCATGAACTTCGCGTTTTTGAAGAAGCAGATTTTGCGGAGTATCCATCACTTGTTAAGGGATACATCGGACCACAAGATGTCGCTAAATCTGGGATTAAAGTTCTAGCAGATCCTCGCGTAGCACCAGGAACATCATGGATAAGTGGTGCTAATAAGAAAGATCATCACGCGCGCTATGTTGTTAATGGTCGTGACTTCACTCCTGATGCATACGTTGAAGCTGCGCAAGTTCGCACAGGAGATAGCTGTCCTGAGTGCAAGACTGAAATTATTATTGATCGAGCAATTGAAATCGGTCATATCTTCCAACTTGGTCGCAAGTATGCAGAGGCACTGAGCCTTACAGTCTTAGATCACAACGGTAAATCCCAAGTCGTAACTATGGGTTCTTATGGAATCGGCGTTTCACGCGCAGTTGCCGCAATTGCTGAACAAACAAGTGATGAGATTGGACTGAACTGGCCGGCAGAAATCGCTCCAGCCAAGGTTCATATTGTTGCAACTGGCAAGGAAGATATTCCATTTGATACCGCCCTTGATATTGGTCAAAAACTAGAAGCTGCAGGCATCACTGTCATGATCGATGATCGCCGTGATGCAAGTGCGGGAGTTAAGTTTAAGGATGCTGAATTAATTGGTAATCCAATTATTGTGGTGGTTGGTAAAGCGCTAGCTGAAGGCAAGGTGGAAGTTCGAGTCCGCAAGAGCGGGGATAAGAGTGAAGTTTTACTTGCCGATGCCGTTTCAACTATTACCAAGTTGCTAGCTTAGAAAAGTGTTTGCTGACTTAACGCTTGTTACTTGCTTATTCCTTATCTCTGCATCATTTTTTGCTGGTTTTGTTGATTCTATTGCAGGTGGCGGGGGATTAATTCAACTTCCAGCTCTATTAATTGGTTTGCCAAAAACAGATACAGTCAGTGTTCTTGGTACGAACAAATTGGGATCAGTTTTTGGGACAACAACGGCAGCAGCTCTCTATCGAAGGCAGATTAAACCAGATATTAAAGTTTTAGTAGCTATGGCAATTCCTGCTTTTATCGGCTCTGCGATTGGAGCATCTTTAGCCTCGCATATTCCAACACAATCTATGCGTCCAATTGTTCTGGTACTTCTTATCGTTGTTGCGATTTACACATGGTTGAAGCCTGATTTAGGAAAGATTGAGTTATTGCGCCATGCATCAAAGCGCCGGATTCACATTTCTATTGCCGCTGGCTTGATCATCGGTTTCTATGATGGGATCTTTGGACCAGGCACCGGCTCATTTCTCATGTTGATTTTGGTGGCATCCCTTGGGTATGCCTTCATCACTGCCTCTGCCATTGCAAAAGTAGTGAATGTTTCAACAAATCTTGGTGCCATTATGATTTTTGGTTTCAATGGTGCAATCATTTGGAAGCTCGGGCTAATGTTGGGAGCAGCAAATGTCACAGGAGCAATTATCGGTTCTCGTCTTGCAATCAGGGGAGGATCAGCCCTTGTGCGTAAGGTTTTCCTCATTGTTACGCTGGCATTAATCATAAAAGTTGGAATTGATACTTTCGCATATTTCTAGTTACACTTGCACCTACAACTTAATAAGAAAGCAGAAATACTCATGGCGCTCAAGGATTCACTGACTAAACTTCTCACCCCAGCAGTTGAAAGCGCGGGATTTTTCTTAGACGAAGTTCACATACAAAAGGCCGGAAACCACAACACCATTGTCTGTGTTGTTGATGGGCTAAAACCTCTCAACATGGATGAAGTTACCTCAGTCTCGCGCATCATTTCAGAGCTTTTAGACAATGAAGCTTTATTGGGTGATAACCCATTCACACTAGAAGTCACATCACCGGGAGTTGACCGACCACTGACATTGCCGCGTCAGTGGAGTAAAAACCTCACTCGATTAATCAAGATAACGCTCCATGATGGAACCGTCATCACTGCACGACTGAGTGAATTTAATGATACCCATGCCCAGTTAGTTGAAAACATCAAAGGACGCATGAAAAACCATGAGATTGCTTTCGCAGATATCAAGCGTGCTGTGGTTGAAATTGAATTCAACCGAAAAGGTGACAACTAATGCATGTTGAGATGTCAGCCTTAGTAGAGCTCACCAATGAAAAAGGCATTCCACTAGAGCAGTTAATTCAAGCAATTGAAGTGGGAGTTCTCACGGCCTATAACCAAACTGATGAAGCAAAGCGACATGCCCATGCTGTTCTCGATCGCGAATCTGGAGAAATTCAAATATTGATTCCTCAGTTCAATGAAATTGGAGAAAAAATCGGCGATGAGCCAGATATGCCCGAGGGTTTTTCGCGCGTTGCCACATCAACTGCTCGTCAAGTGATCAAGATGAAGATGCGTGAGACTAATGATGCATCAATCGTTGCTGAGTTCACCGCCAATGTCGGCGATGTTATCTCTGGTGTTGTTCAGCAAGGGCGAGATCCAAAAATGATTCTAGTGAACCTGGGTCGTTTTGAAGGTCGAATTCCGCCACAAGAACAAGTACCAGGTGAGGTTTACAACCACGGTGATCGCATTAAATGTTTTGTTGTTGAAGTTAAACAGGGATTAAAAGGCCCTGAGATCATGTTATCTCGCAGCCACCCAGCACTTGTGAAGCAGTTATTTGCACTAGAAGTTCCTGAGATTAATGATCGCATCGTTGAAATCATGGCAGTTGCACGCGAAGCCGGACATCGCACCAAGATTGCAGTTCGATCACACCGTGCAGGAGTCAGTCCTAAAGGGTCATTGATTGGACCCATGGGTGCACGTGCTCGCGCAGTGATGGATGAATTGCATGGAGAGAAGATTGATATTGTGGATTGGTCAGAAGATCCTGCAACATTTGTTGGGCATTCACTTGCGCCAGCAAAAGTTGCATCCGTTCAAATCACAGACCTAGCCGGGCGCTGTGCCAAGGTGGTTGTGCCTGATTACCAACTCTCACTTGCCATCGGAAAAGATGGGCAAAATGCACGCTTAGCGGCCCGTTTAACTGGCTGGCGCATCGATATTCACCCAGACAATCCGGTTGAGCCTTAAGGCCATTATGTATTCAGGCCTTGGGTTCGATACCATGGGGCACTGCATTAACCGAAGAAATGGATACGAAAGATATGAAACTCAAATGAGCTCGCTAGAACTATGAGGTCGTACAACTAGGGCTTGCATGTGAAGTTTCATGCGGGCCAAGACAGGGGAAAAAGTGTCAAAGGTCCGCGTACACGAGTTAGCAAAGCAACTCGGTATGGAGAGCAAGGTTGTCCTTGCAAAGCTCCAAGAAATGGGCGAATTCGTCCGATCAGCATCATCGACAGTAGAAGCGCCAGTTGTGCGCAAGCTCATCGAGATGTATCCCGATGCAAAACCTGCGGAGGAAAAAAAGCCTGTCAAAAAGGCGGCGGCCAAAAAGGCGGCGGCCAAACCTAAAAGTGAAGTAAGTGCGCAGCAGGCTGCAGAGTTAGCGGCAGAACTTGGCGTTGATATCAATGCACTTAAAGCACAACAAGAGCGCGTTGAAGCAGCAAAGGCAGAGACTGCAAAGACACATGCTGCTGAAGTCAAAGCTGAAGAACAATCCAAGCTTCCAAAACCTGCGCCACGTCCAGGTAATAATCCATTTTCAACTGGTGGAGCAGTTCCACGTCCACCACGTCCAGGTAATAATCCATTTTCAACTGGTGGCACGACTCCTCGTCCACCGCAACGTCCAACAGGTGCACCACAACGACCAGGCGCTGCACCACAACGTCCTGGAATGTCAGGACCGCGCCCAGGTTCAGTTCGTCCAGGATTTGCTGCACGCCCACCGGGATCTCGCCCACCAGCAGCTGCTGGTTTTGCACCACGTAATGCAGCGCCATCAACTGGGGCACCTGTATCTCCTTATAAATCAAATGTCAGTGGCGCTCCAGCAGGTGGTCCGCAACGTGCAGGTGGTGGTCGTCCACCACAACGTGGCGGAGCAGGTGGCGCATTTGGAAAGAATGCGAGCAAGAAGTCAGGACGTAAATCTAAATCTAGAAAAGCATTACGCGATGAATTCGACAATATGCAAGCACCACAACTTGGCGGAGCAGTTATTCCACACGGTGATGGCAAGACTCCAATCCGTATGCGCCGCGGTGCTTCATTGGCAGATTTTGCGGACAAGATCAATGCAGATCCAGCAGCGTTAGTTGCAGCCTTATTTCACTTAGGAGAGATGGTTACAGCAACACAATCTGTTGATGCTGATACTTTTGAAATTCTTGGCGTTCAACTCGGTTATGACATCCAAATTGTTAGCCCAGAAGATGAAGATCGTGAACTCCTACAAGGATTTGATATTGATTTAACTGATGAAATCAGTGATATTGATCCAGATACATTGGTTGCGCGTCCACCAGTTGTGACTGTTATGGGTCACGTTGATCATGGTAAGACTTCACTTTTGGATGCAATTCGTAAGAGTGAAGTGATGAAGTCTGAAGCTGGTGGAATTACTCAGCACATCGGTGCTTACCAAATTCATCATGATCATGATGGAATTAATCGTGCTATCACCTTTATTGACACACCAGGTCATGAGGCTTTCACAGCTATGCGTGCTCGTGGTGCAAAGGTAACTGACATAGCCGTTCTCGTTGTTGCTGCCGATGATGGAATTATGCCGCAGACTATTGAAGCGTTAAATCACGCTCAAGCAGCAGATGTTCCAATCGTTGTGGCAGTCAATAAGATGGATAAAGATGGCGCTAACCCAGATAAGGTCCGCCAGCAGTTAACTGAGTACAACTTGATTGCAGAAGAGTACGGCGGAGAAACAATCTTCGTAAACGTCTCTGCTAAATCAGGTCAAGGCGTTGATGATTTAATTGAATCCATTCTTCTCACGGCAGATGCAGCAATTGATCTACGCGCAGTCGCAGATGATTCTGCTCGTGGAGTTGCAATTGAAGCCCACCTCGATCGTGGTCGTGGTCCAGTAACAACTGTCCTTGTGCAACGTGGAACGCTACGTATTGGTGATCCAATTGTTGCCGGTGGTGCATTTGGTCGCGTTCGTGCAATGTTGGATGAAAATGGTGATTCAGTAGAAATCGCTGGTCCATCTCGTCCAGTTCAGGTGCTTGGTTTCACATCTGTTCCAAGTGCTGGAGATACATTCTTAGTAGCCGATGAAGATCGCACTGCTCGTCAGATCGCTGAAAAGCGGCAGGCTGCAGAGCGCAATGCTCAACTTGCTAAGGCTCGCAAGAAGGTCTCCCTTGAAGACTTTATGGAACAGTCCAAGATCACAACACTTAACTTAATCCTTAAGGGTGACGTGAGTGGATCTGTGGAAGCACTAGAAGAAGCGTTGATGCAGCTAGATGTTGGCGCAGAGGTTGATTTACGTGTTATTCACCGTGGTGTTGGTGCAATTACCAAGAGCGATATCACGTTGGCATCTGCTTCAACTGCAGTAGTGATCGGCTTTAATGTTAAGCCAGAACCACAGACTGCAATCTTTGCCGATCAAGAAGGAGTTGAAGTTCGCTTCTACTCAGTTATCTATCAAGCAATTGAAGAGATTGAGCTCTCACTTAAAGGTCTGCTCAAACCAATCTATGAAGAAGCAATCATTGGTAACGCTGAAGTGCGCGAGATCTTTAAATCTTCTAAGGCAGGAAATATCGCAGGTTCACTTGTTAAAGATGGGGTTATCCGTCGTAACGCAAAGGCACGTATTTTGCGTGGTGAAACCCTTATCCTTGATAACCTCACAATAGATTCACTCAAGCGCTTTAAGGATGATGCAAATGAAGTCAAAGAAGGTTTTGAATGCGGAATTGGTCTTGGCAATATGAAGGATCTTCAAATTGGCGACACCATTCAAGTCTTTGAGATGCGCGAGAAAAAGCGGGTATAGAAATGGCAGCATCACACCGCAGCCAGAAGGTTGCAGACCGAATCAAAGTAATTGTGGCGCAGTTGCTTGAGACAAAGATTAAAGATCCTCGTCTTGGTTTCGTCACAGTCACTGATGCACGTGTAACAGGAGATCTACAACAAGCCTCTATTTTCTATACTGTGCTGGGCGATATCGACCAACGCGCAGCAACCACTGCTGCACTAGAGAGTGCAAATGGTGCAATCAGATCAGCGTTGGGGCGTGAATTAGGTTTGCGTATCACACCAACACTTGCCTTCTTTGAAGATGGTTTACCAGAGAGTGCAAAAGCACTTGATTCATTGCTATCAAAAGTACATGAATTAGATGCTCAGGTAGCTGCTCTTCGCGCAAATGCAACATATGCCGGGGGAGAAGATCCATATAAAGCTCCTCGTATAATTGACGAGGATTAATCATCGAGCACGGATTTCTGGTTGTAGATAAAGAACCAGGTATGACAAGCCATGATGTTGTGGCGATTGCACGGCGCGCACTTGGCACCCGCAAAGTGGGTCATGCAGGAACTCTTGATCCGATGGCCACAGGTGTTTTAGTTTTAGGCTTTAATAATGGAACCCGCTTACTTCAATACATCACTCATGGGCAGAAAACCTATGAAGCAACTGTTGTTTTAGGTGCTGCAACAGTTACAGATGATGTTGAAGGTGAAGTTATTTCACGTGCAGATGTCTCAGCAATTACTAATTCACACATTGAAGCAGAGATGGTCAAGATGCGTGGAACAATCATGCAACGCCCAAGTTCTGTCTCTGCCATAAAGGTCGATGGTGAGCGAGCATATAATCGCGTGCGAGCCGGAGAAAAAGTAGAGCTTGCAGAGCGAGAAGTTACAATTTCAGAGTTAGAAATTAGAGCGATTCGCCACTTAGGAAATGCAATTGAAATCGATATTGAAGTTGCATGTTCGGCCGGCACCTTTATCCGCGCTATAGCACGAGATTGTGGGGATGCTCTCGGGGTAGGTGGGTATTTAAATTCCCTGCGCCGAACACGCGTAGCCGGTTTTGGTTTAGAAAACTCCATTTCACTTTCATCCCTACGGGCAGGGGAGTTTTCAACCCTTGGATTAGTAGATGTTGCACGAACAGTTTTTATCGTGCGGGAGCTTGCACTTGATGAAGTCAATCAACTTTCCTTCGGCCGCCCACTGAGTGCCAATCCAGACGAAGCGATTTATGCTGCTATTTCTGGTCAAGATCTCATTGCTCTGCTGTGCAACAAGGATGGATTAGCCAAACCCATCGCCGTGTTCGCGCCCGCTCACTAGGTCTGAGAGAATAGAAACATGAGCGTTGTAGTAATTGGAGTATTTGATGGAGTCCATAAGGGACACCAAGAAGTGCTCAACCATGCTAAACAGATTGCTGGCGATGAAAAGATTATTGCGCTGACTTTTGATCCACACCCAACAACTGTCTTTGCACCTGATCGAGCGCCAACTTTGCTCACCATTTTGACTGATCGGATTGAGCTACTCAAAATTCACAACGCCGATCAAGTTGCCGTTATGAAGTTCACCCCTGAATTTGCAGCTATGTCGCCAGAGGATTTCGTCACCAAAGTTCTAGTGGACCAGTTAGGCGCAACCAAAGTTGTAGTGGGGAAGAACTTTACCTATGGATCAAAGGCAGCAGGAAATGTTGATTCATTGAAGGCTCATCCTGAGTTTGAAACTATTGTGCTTGATCTAGAGCCTTTAGAGGGAGACATAGTTTCATCCACCCGGATCCGTAACTTAATTGTTGAAGGAGATGTTGAACAAGCACGAGCACTATTGACTAGACCTCACCGTTTAGATGGCATCGTGGTTCATGGTGAAAAGCGCGGCCGTCAGATTGGTTATCCAACTGCAAATTTGGGAGATCTTGAACATCAAACTATTCCAGCCGATGGTGTGTATGCGGGATGGTTAACGGTCGGAATTAATCGTTGGCCGGCAGCTATTTCAATTGGAACTAATCCAACTTTTGATGGAATTCGAGGCCGCCAAGTTGAGGCATATGCAATTGATCAAGTTGGATTAGAGCTCTATTCACAGCGGGCAACAATTGAATTTGGTTGGCGACTTCGTGAAACATTAAAATTTGATGGAGTTGCGCCATTACTTGATCAGATGGCCAAAGATTGCGCCAAAGCCCGTGAATTAACCGAGCTCTAGGCTCAGGATTTCACCTTATTCGCCCCCGCTGGTAATCTTGCCCAGTCCAACGAGAAAGCGAGCTTTCGTGAGGCAAACCGAAAGCCCTCGTGATCAGAAACCAAGGAGTACTTAAGAATGGCACTAACACCAGAAGTAACACAGCAAATTGTCGCAAAGTTCGGATCTACTCCTACTGACACGGGAAGTCCTGAAGCACAGGTCGCTTTGCTATCTCAGCGTATTGAAGAAATCACATCACATTTAAAAACCAACCCTCATGATCACCACAACCGTCGTGGTCTGTTGTTGCTAGTTGGTCGTCGTCGTCGCATTCTTCAATATCTTGCCAAGACAGATATCAACCGTTATCGCGTGATTATCGACAAGCTCGGTATTCGCCGCTAATTAAGTAATACCTACACCACTTCAAGGCAAATGGTCCTCGGTAGTGGTTTCCGCACAAATTAATGTGCGTGAACTTCGATCGAAGATTCATTTCTCCTTTAAGTGGGTAGTCACCACGATGTGACTTGCAATGAGTCGCGTCCATAGTAATAAAGGAGGACCCATGGAGGGTCAAGAGGTTCAGTCAGCCGTTGCAGTTATTGATAACGGGAAATATGGAAAACGAGAGATTCGTTTTGAAACAGGTCGCTTAGCGCGTCAAGCTGCAGGAGCAGCAGCCGTTTACTTAGATGATCAAACAATGATCTTCTCAGCTACAACAGCATCAAAGGCTCCTAAAGATCAATTTGATTTCTTTCCTTTAACAGTCGATGTTGAAGAGAAGATGTATGCAGTTGGTCGTATTCCAGGATCGTTCTTCCGTCGTGAGGGTCGTCCATCAGAAGATGCAATTCTTACCTGTCGTTTAATCGACCGTCCATTGCGTCCATCATTTGTTAAAGGACTTCGCAATGAAGTTCAAATCGTAGTGACAGTTATGGCACTTGATCCTGACCACATGTATGACGTGATTGCGATCAATGCTTCTTCAATGTCAACACAACTTGCAGGTCTACCTTTCTCTGGTCCAATCGGTGGCGTTCGCGTTGCTTTGATTGATGGACAGTGGGTTGCTTTCCCTAACCATTCACAGGTTGCACATGCAGTTTTTGACATGGTTGTGGCTGGTCGCATTAGCGATGGCGATGTTGCAATCATGATGGTTGAAGCAGAAGCCACAGAGCGCACGATTGAACTCATCAAGGGTGGCGCACCAACTCCTACTGAAGAAGTTGTTGCACAAGGTCTCGATGCTGCAAAGCCATTTATCAAGATTCTCTGCGAGGCACAAGCAAAACTTGCCAAGGTGGCTGCAAAGCCAACTGCTGAGTTCCCAGTCTTTCTTGATTACCAAGATGATGTATTTGCAGCTGTTGAAAAGGCTGCTAGTGCAGATCTTGCAAAGGCGTTAACAATTTCTGGTAAGCAAGAGCGCGAAACAAAGATTGATGAAATTAGTGCATCTGTGAAGGAATCAGTCTCTGCTGCCTTTGAAGGCCGTGAGAAGGAAGTTCCTGCAGCGTTTCGTTCATTAACGAAGAAGCTTGTTCGTGCGCGCGTTTTGCGTGACAAGATTCGTATCGATGGACGTGGATTGCGTGATATCCGTGCACTATCTGCAGAGGTTGAAGTAATTCCTCGCGTTCATGGTTCAGCAATCTTTGAACGCGGAGAGACACAGATTCTGGGAATCACGACTCTGAACATGCTCAAGATGGAACAACAGTTAGATACGTTGAATCCTGAAAACCATAAGCGTTATATGCACAACTACAACTTCCCACCATATTCAACTGGTGAGACAGGTCGTGTTGGTACACCTAAGCGTCGCGAAATCGGCCACGGTGCACTTGCAGAGCGTGCTTTGATTCCAGTTCTTCCAACTCGTGAAGAGTTCCCTTACGCAATTCGTCAGGTCTCTGAAGCCCTTGGTTCAAATGGGTCAACATCTATGGGATCTGTGTGTGCATCAACACTTGCGCTCTATAACGCAGGCGTTCCACTACGCGCACCTGTTGCAGGTATTGCAATGGGTCTAATCTCTGACACTGTCGATGGCAAGGTCGAGTACGTAGCACTAACTGACATCCTTGGTGCAGAAGATGCATTTGGTGATATGGACTTTAAAGTCGCAGGAACAAAGGAGTTCGTGACTGCGCTGCAGCTAGATACCAAGCTTGATGGAATTCCAGCTTCAGTTCTAGCTGGTGCACTGCACCAAGCTAAAGAAGCCCGCCTTGCAATTTTAGATGTAATGAATGAAGCAATTGATGGCCCAGATGAGATGAGCCCATTTGCTCCACGCATTATCTCTGTGAAGATTCCAGTGGATCAGATTGGGGCAGTAATCGGGCCAAAGGGCAAGATTATTAACCAGATCCAAGATGAAACTGGCGCAGAAATCTCAATTGAAGATGACGGCACGATTTATATCGGCGCAGTTGATGGTCCATCAGCCGAAGCTGCACGTGCACAAATCAATGCAATTGCTAACCCACAGATGCCAGAAGTTGGAGAGCGCTACCTCGGTACCGTTGTAAAGCTTGCAGCATTTGGTGCATTTGTCTCATTGATGCCAGGTAAAGATGGCTTGCTCCACGTGTCTCAGATTCGCAAGATGCATGGTGGGAAGCGCATTGAAAACTTGGAAGAAGTCATGAAGGTTGGCGACAAGATTCAAGTTGAAATCGGCGAGATTGACCCAAAGGGAAAGTTGTCTTTGGTTCCTGTTCTTGAAGGTGAAACAACAGGTTCTGCAGAATAAATGAGCGTACGTCGTTCAGTTTTACCTAGCGGTCTGCGCATCGTTACTGAAGAAGTTTCTTCGGTGCGCAGTGCCGCCATTGGTATCTGGGTAAATGTTGGATCTCGTGATGAATCCCCGGCAACGGCTGGGGCTTCTCATTTTCTAGAGCATTTACTCTTCAAAGGAACTACGCGACGCACAGCACTTGAAATCTCATCATCGATAGAGTCAGTCGGTGGTGAGATGAATGCCTTTACTTCAAAGGAATACACATGCTTCTATGCACGTGTCATTGATACAGACTTGCCATTGGCAATCGATGTGATTTCAGATTTGATCACATCTTCAGTTGTCTCAGCCTTAGATGTTGATGCTGAACGCAAAGTAGTACTTGAAGAGATTGCCATGCGAGATGATGATCCAAGTGATTTAGTGCATGATCTCTATGCCCAGACTTACTACGGCGATACACCATTGGGACGTCCAATTCTTGGAACAGTTTCATCCATTAAAGGCATGTCTCGTAGCACGGTTAATAACTACTACAAGAAACGCTATTTACCCCAAGATCTCGTTGTGGCAGTTGCTGGAAACATTAAACACAAAAAAGTCGTTGCCATGATTGAGGCAGCCCTTTGCATTGATGGCTTTCTAGAGGGTATGGGTGCGCCAGTTCTTCGCTCTAATGCGCAAGAGAGAAAAGCTAAGCAGCAGAGTGTTGGTTTGATTTCTCGTAAAACTGAACAAGCTCATATGTTCTATGGCATGGAAGGCGTTGCCCGCCACGATGATCGCCGCTTTGCGATGGGCGTTCTAGCTTCAGCCCTGGGTGGTGGAATGTCATCTCGTTTATTCCAAGAAATCCGTGAAAAGCGTGGTCTTGCATACTCTGTCTATGCCTATGCCCAGCAATATGCAGGCAGCGGACAAATCGGTTTCTATGCAGGATGTAATCCAACTAAAGCCCTAGAAGTTGTAGAAATAATCCGCGAAGTCCTTACCGATGTAGTTGATAATGGGATGACACATGAAGAGATTGAACGCGCTAAAGGCGCTGTTCGAGGCTCACTAGTATTGAGCCAGGAAGACTCAGGCTCACGTATGTTTAGAATTGGTAAAAACGAGATTGTTTATGGCCAAGTGATGGGCTTTGACGATATTTTGAAATCTATTTCACGCGTAAATGAGCAGGACATACGGGAAATTGCTAGCGCCTTTTTGACCAAAACGCCTACGCTTGCACTTGTGGGTCCGTTTAAGAACACGTCGAAATTTGAAAAGGTGTTGGCATGATTAACGTCGCAGTCCTGGGCGCAAAAGGGCGCATGGGTTCAGAGGTCGTCAAGGCCGTTGAATCATCGGATGGTTTAAGCCTTGTCGCAGCGTTAGATCTTGGCGATTCAATTGAACAGTTAAAGGATTCTGGCGCAAAAGTAGTTGTTGATTTCACCACGCCAGATAGCGTCATGGCAAATCTTGAATTTCTCATCAATAATGGAATAAATGTTGTGGTTGGAACTACTGGCTTTGATGCAATCAAGCTCGCGAGCGTAGAAAAACTCTTAAAAGCTAATCCCGGAGTTGGTGTGTTAATTGCCCCCAACTTTGCAATTGGCGCAGTTTTGATGATGGAGTTTGCTGAAAAAGCAGCACGCTACTTCGAATCAGCTGAAATAATTGAACTTCATCATCCACTTAAAGTAGATGCGCCAAGTGGCACGGCATCTCGCACGGCAGAGCTCATGAGCAAGGCTCGCAAGGATGCAGGTCTGGGTGCTCAACCTGATTCCACTACAACGGCGCTCGAAGGTGCCCGTGGTTCAAGAGTGGGAGATATTCCAGTGCACTCAGTGCGAGCACGAGGATTAGTTGCACACCAGGAAGTTATTCTCGGGGGATTGGGCGAAACTTTAACGATTCGTCACGATTCACTTGATCGAGCAGGATTTATGCCAGGAGTAATCCTTGGTATTAGAAAAGTGGTTTCACATCCAGGCCTGACATATGGCCTAGATAAGTTCATGTAAAGGGAGAAGCACATGTCAAAAGATCAAATCACAATGTATGGCGCTGACTGGTGCGGAGATTGCCGCCGTTCTAAGCGCTTATTTGAAGAGTTAAATGTTGAATACACACTTATCGATGTTGATGCTGATCTAAGTGCAGCAGATAAAGTCAAAGAAATTAATGGCGGAGCACAGTCAATTCCTGTCATTGTCTTCTCTGACGGTACTCACTTAACTGAGCCATCAGATAATGACTTGAAGGCAAAGCTTCAAGCCCTCAAAATTATCTAAAACCAGTTATAGAGCGCAGCTGATGTGAT
>JAGWYO010000008.1 GCA_018969355.1 Actinomycetales bacterium | reverse complement strand
ATCAGTTGGGATAAGCGGAAGTAACTCTGAAAATACAAGGGCATCAACATCTAATGTTTTAAGATTACGGGAGTTAACTCCAACAATGTCTGGTGAGATCTCTAATGCTCGCTCAAGCTCTTCATGTGTATGCACTTCAACAAGTGCTCGCATTCCTAAACCTTGTGCCAACTGATGAAAATCGATTAGTTGGGAGTCACTCAAAGCCGCAACAATTAATAGAACAACATCAGCACCATGAGCTCGTGCCTCAAAGAATTGATATTCATCAACCATAAAATCTTTGCGCAAAATAGGAATGCTTACTCGTGAGCGAACTGCATCCAGATCAGCGAGTGAACCACCAAAGCGACGTGCCTCCGTTAAAACACTGATGATGCTGGCTCCAGCCCTTTCATATTTCTCGGCCAAAGTTGCAGGATCTGCAATTGTTGCTAGCTCACCCTTGCTAGGAGAAGACCGTTTGACCTCAGCAATTACCGACATATGTTTGCTGAGCAAAGTACCAAGTGGATCACGCACTGGTGCAGCTAAATCCATCGCCTCTTGTAATTGTGCTAGCGGTTTTCTACGAGCGGCCAAATCTTGGCGGACCCCATCAATTATCAAATCCAGAACACTCATTATTTATCCGCCACCGTTGGATCGATTCCTTCATCAAGTGCGCTCCACGTGTTGAGCACACGAGGTTTTCTTTCATAGCGTTGTGAGATTCGAAACTTTTTTCCTATAAGGAGAACCAGCCCATACACAACTACAATGCTGACAGCAATTGCGATTGATTGCTTCATTAGTATTTTCGCAATCTATTGGCTGAATCAACTGCCATCAAAACGGCTGCGGCCTTATTTGTACATTCTTGATTTTCCGACTCTGCATCAGAGTCAGCAACAACTCCAGCGCCGGCTTGGACATAGGCAACTCCATCATGAATCAACGCAGTTCGAATGGCGATACATGTATCAATATTTCCAGTGAAATCAATATATCCAACAATGCCTCCATAGACTCCGCGGCGTGTGGGTTCTAGCTCTTCAATAATCTCCATTGCACGAGGTTTTGGAGCACCAGATAATGTGCCAGCAGGAAAGAGCGCAAAGAGAGCATCAACTGGCGTTGATTTCTCTGCCAATGTGCCAGTAACTGTTGAAACAATGTGCATCACATGTGAATATCGCTCAATATGCATGAAATCAACAACTTCTACTGATCCTGGAGCGCACACTCGCCCTAAATCGTTTCGCCCTAAATCAACCAACATTAAATGCTCGGCACGCTCTTTTGGATCTGCCAAAAGCTCCTCACCAAGGCGATGATCCTCCTCTGGCGATGATGAACGCTTTCTAGTTCCAGCAATGGGATGAATCATTACCTCGCCTTGGTTGACTTTCACCAACGCTTCAGGGCTTGAACCGACAACTGTTATTGCCTCATTAAAGCGGAATAGGTACATATACGGACTTGGATTATTCAGGCGTAGCATGCGATAAACATCAATAGCATCAGCCGAACATGGCATAGAAAAGCGCTGCGAGAGAACAATCTGGAAAGCTTCTCCCGCCATAATCTGCTCTTTTGCAATTGCAACCATTGCCTTGAAATCATCGGGGGTCATATTGGCATCAAAAATAGGTGCGCTATGTGAATCTATCTGTGCAATCTCTCCATCAAGAGGTGCAGCTAAATCAGATTGCATGCGATTTAAGCGCTCATTACAAGCATTGAAAGCCTCATCAATGCGATCATCGCTTCCATCCCAGTTAATGGCGTTAGCAATTAAAGTAATAGTTCCATCACTGTGATCTAGGACAGCTAAATCACTAGTCAACATAAAACTTAACTCTGGAAGAGGCAGATCTTTTTTTGAAAGGCTAGGAAGTTTTTCTAATCGACGCACAACGTCATAACCCATGAAACCAACTAACCCACCCGTTAAAGGAGGCAGTCCAGCAATTGTTGGAGATTTTAGATGTGCTGCAGAAAGGCGTAGGGCTTCAAGTGGATCAATTCCGCTTGGTGCTCCAGCCGGTGCGCTCCCCTGCCAATATGCCTTGCCATCTTTTTCACTCAATGTTGCTTCACTTCGCACACCAATAAATGAATATCGTGACCAAGCGCCACCATGTTCGGCAGATTCCAATAAAAAGGTATTGGCAGCATTCTTTGCTAATTTTCTATACACACCCAAGGGTGTTTCACCATCTGCAAGTAGACGCCTTGAAACTGGAATGACATTTGAAATCTTGGCATAGGCACGAAATTCTTCAATATTCATTACTACTCACCCAACGCTAATACGTTGTGAAAGCAGGTTGCTTTACCGGTATGGCAGGCAACACCAGTCTGTTCCACGCGTACTAGTAATGCATCACCATCACAATCCACTTCAACAGAGACTACTTTTTGAAAGTGACCAGAAGTTGCACCTTTAACCCAAAGCTCATTTCGAGAGCGTGACCAATAAGTAGCTTTACCTGTACTCAGAGTCAACGCCAGCGACTCTGAGTTCATATAAGCCAGCATCAAAACTTCATGCGTTGTTGAGTCTTGAACCACAGCAGGAATGAGCGTTGCTGAATCTTTAAACAACGCTGCAACTGCTGGATCAAGGGAGCTCATACAGTAATTCTGCCTTACCTTGCAGCCACGGCGCGCACGGGATAATTGTGTGAACCAAGGTAGGACTTCACATCCCCAATGCGGTGTATTCCAAAGTGAAACACGCTGGCGGCAAGAAGGGCGTCAGCTCCTGCATCTAGGGCTGCTGCAAAATCAGCCAACGCTCCAGCACCTCCACTTGCAATCAATGGCACTTTTGAAACTGAACGCATCGCCGTAATCATTCCAATGTCATAACCAGCACGAGTGCCGTCGGCATCCATTGAGTTCAGGAGAATTTCACCGACACCTAATGCACACGCTTTTTCAATCCAGGCGATTGCATCGATATCTGTTCCTTCTCGACCACCATGTGTTGTCACTTCAAAACCTGACTCAGTTCGTGCTCGGCGGGCATCAACAGAGAGAACAAGTACTTGCGATCCAAATCGATCAGCAATCTCTGCAATCAATTCTGGACGGGCAACTGCTGCAGTGTTAATTGAAACTTTGTCAGCTCCGGCTCGAAGTAATCGATCCACATCAGATACATTTCTAATGCCCCCACCAACAGTTAATGGAATAAAGACTTGTTCGGCTGTTCGGCGAACAACATCCAACGTAGTCTCTCGTCCATCAACGGTTGCTGAGATATCAAGAAAAGTCAATTCATCCGCACCTTCTGTTCCATAGAGAGCGGCCATCTCAACTGGATCTCCTGCATCAACAAGGTTTGTAAAGTTAACTCCCTTAACAACTCGACCATTAGTGACATCAAGGCAGGCAATAATGCGAACAGAAAGAGTCATCGTTTTGTAACTTTCAGCGCTTCTTGCAAAGTAAAAGCACCGGAATATAAAGCCTTACCAACAATGGCGCCTTCAACACCTATTGAATTGAGATCACATAAAGCTTGAATATCGACCAAAGAAGAAATCCCACCACTTGCAACTACTGGTCTAGATGTTGCTGCACACACAGATTTAAGCAGTTCCAAATTCGGTCCGGCCAACGTGCCATCTTTTGTCACATCAGTTACCACATAGCGAGCACAACCATCTCTATCTAACCGTGACAGTGTTTCAAAGAGTTCACCACCCTCTTTGGTCCATCCTCGCGCAGCAAGGACGTGCCCGCGCACATCAAGTCCAACTGCGATGCGATCGCCAAACTCACCTATGACTCGAGCAGTCCAGTCTGGATTTTCTAGGGCTGCAGTTCCAAGATTAACTCGCTCACAGCCAGTTGCTAAAGCAGTGCGCAAAGATTGATCATCTCTAATTCCTCCAGAGAGTTCTACTTTGATATCGAGTGCGTCAACAACTTGTGCCAAAAGCTTGGCATTACTTCCGCGGCCAAAAGCAGCATCTAGATCAACTAGGTGTAACCACTCAGCCCCTGCTGCTTGAAACTCAAGTGCAACTTCAAGCGGTGCGCCGTAAATACTCTCTTGGGCAAGTTCACCTTGGACCAAGCGAACCGCCCGTCCATCTTTAACATCAACTGCCGGAAGAAGTTCTAAATAACTCATAGAGATTTCACCCAATTCTTAATCAGGACTAATCCTGCATCTCCAGACTTCTCTGGGTGAAATTGTGTTGCACACACGTATCCATCTTCAACAACAGACAAAAACTTTTCACCATGAAAGCTCCACCCTTGCACTTTTCCAACTGCCTTCTTGGCTGCATATGAGTGCACGAAATAGAATGACTCGCCTGCAACTCCCTTTAGCAAAATGGAGTTCGGATCACTTTCAACGCTATTCCACCCCATATGAGGAAGTATTGGTGCCTTCAAGCGCGAGACTTCACCTTCCCAAACTCCAACACCTCTATGGTTTCCATTTTCAGCATGCTCGCTACCTTCTTGAAAAAGTATCTGCATCCCAATACAAATACCTAATACTGCTCGCTCTTTCTCAATTCGCTCGCGGATGATTGCTTCGCCACTAATAGTTCCCAACCCCTGCATACATGCAGCAAAGGCTCCAACACCTGGCACAACTAAACCATCGGCTTCAAGTGCTGTAGCGCGATCTGATGTGACAACTACATCGACTCCAGAAGTAGCAAAGGCTCTTTGTGCCGAACGTAAGTTGCCAGAACCATAATCAAGAATTGCGATCAAAGAGAGCCTTTAGTTGAAGGAATACCTGCAACTCTGCCATCGAGTGAAACCGCATCACGCAGTGCACGTGCAACAGCTTTGAACTGTGCTTCAAAAACATGGTGTGCATTTCTTCCCTCGAGCACACGAATGTGCAGTGCAATATGTGCCTCTGCAACTATTGATTCCCAAATATGTTTTCCAAGTGTTGTATCAAAAGTTCCAATAAGTTCAACAATCTCTGGCTGGCGATGAACTAAATATGGACGACCAGAGAGATCAACTGCGGCTTGAACTAAAACTTCATCAAGTGGAACCATGGAATCACCGAAGCGGCGTATGCCTGCCTTGTCCCCCAACGCTTCACGCAACGCTTGGCCAAATGCCAGTGAAGTGTCCTCAACGCTGTGGTGAGAATCGACTTCAACATCACCTGTTGTCTTAATCGTGAGATTAAAGCCTGAGTGTTTACCGAGCTGAGACATCATGTGATCAAAAAACGGCACACCCGTAGAAACATCGATAACGCCTTGTCCATCTAGATTGAGCTCAACTAAAACATGTGACTCTTTAGTTGCTCTTTCGACTCGTGCAGTTCTCATGGTGGCCTCTCTTTAGATGAGTTCTTTTAATGCAGTTATAAATAAGGTGTTTTCGGCTTCATTGCCGACAGTTACTCGTAAATACCCTGGTAGTCCGACATCTCTAATTAGGACGCCTTTACCTAGTAGCTCATGCCAAAGTTTAGAGGCTTCGGCGTTAAATCCTGTAAATAGGATGAAATTGGCGCTGCTCGGGACAACATTGAGCCCGAGTGCGTTTAACTGCGCAGTCAGCGTCTCCCGAGCGCGTATCAACTCAGAGACATATCCCAGTAGTTCATCTTTGAAATCTATTGCAACTGATGCCGCGGCTTGAGTCAATGCGCTTAAGTGATACGGCAATCTCACAAGCATCATGGCATCTTTAACTGCTCTATTACAGACCATATATCCCACTCGTGCTCCTGCAAATGCAAATGCTTTACTCATTGTCCGTGTAACAACAACATGGGGATTATTGGCAACGAGTGTTACTGCAGAGTCTTCAGAAGAGAACTCGGCGTATGCCTCATCCACAATCAAAAGACCATTGACCTTTGCCACAGCATCAGCAAGTAACTTGATCTGCAAGATTGAAACAGATCCACCAGTTGGATTATTGGGCGTTGTGATAAAAGTTAAAGCTGGCTTAACCTGCACGATTTGCTCAATAGCAAGTTCGACGTTGAGTGAGAAATCAGCATTTCGCTCTCCATCAATCCAATTCGTTCCACACACCTTGGCAATCAAAGGGTGCATTAAATATGAAGGTGTGAAGCCAAGTGCGCTGCCTTGTCCAAATGCTAGAAAAATAGATTGAATGATTTCATTGCTGCCATTTGCTGCCCAAATGTTGTCCAGCGTTAGATTCACATTAGAGGTCGAATTAATATATCCAGCTAACTTTTTTCGCAGTTCGTTGGCATCACGATCAGGGTAGCGATTCAATTGTGCTGAAACCTTTAATACAACATCAGCAATCGCATTCTGCAGAGCAGGAGAAGGTGAGTAGGGATTCTCATTGGTGTTCAGCGATACTTGTGCAGGAATTTGCGGTGCGCCATAAGGGGTAAGAGGAGTTAAGTCTTTGCGCAATGGCAACCACGTTGGCCAATTCATTTACGAATTTCCCAGTCTAATTGTCATTGCTTGCCCATGTGCTGGTAGGTCTTCTGAATGGGCTAATGTCACAACCGTTGGCACTAAATCAGTAAATGCTTTTTCGCCATATTCAATAAAATGAAGGCCACGCAGAAATGTCTGGACAGATAACCCACTTGAGTGACATGCACATCCACCCGTAGGCAGGACGTGATTAGACCCTGCTGAATAATCCCCCAAAGATACAGGTGAAAAGCGACCAATGAATACCGCCCCCGCATTTCTAATCTGTGCAGCATTCTCATGAGAATTCTGAGTTTGAATCTCTAAGTGCTCTGCTGCATATGCATTGACTATATCTATTCCTTGCTTCATGTCATCAACTAAAACTATTGCTGATTGAATCCCTGAAAGGGCAGCTGTAATTCGTTCCTTGTGTTTGGTCTTTCCGACCTGAATCTTAAGTTCGGCCTCAACATCATTGGCTAAATCAATTGAGTCGGTAACTAAAATCGCTGCAGCCATTACATCATGTTCTGCTTGACTGATGAGATCTGCTGCAACATCTGATGCACGCGCCGATGAGTCAGCCAGTATTGCAATTTCAGTGGGACCAGCTTCTGAGTCAATCCCAATCACGCCACGTAGGGCACGTTTGGCGGCAGCCACATAGATATTGCCTGGACCTGTAACCAGATCACTCTTTTCACACAAGCCTTCAACACCATAAGCAAACATTGCAATCGCCTGAGCTCCTCCAACAGCAAAGACTTCAGTTACACCAAGTAGTGCACACGTTGCCAAAATAGTTGGGTGAGGCAATCCACCAAACTCTTTTTGCGGTGGTGATGCCACGGCAATGGATGAAACCTTAGCAATTTGCGCTGGCACAACATTCATGACAACGCTACTTGGATATACCGCGCGACCACCTGGAACATATAGACCCACACGATCAACTGGGATCCACTTCTCAGTGACGGTTCCACCTTCAACAACCTTCGTGGACTTATCCGCTCTAACCTGATCACTATGAACTTTTCTCACTCGTTCAATTGAAAGCTCTAGCGCTGCTCGAATTGCAGGGTCTAATGATGCTAAGGCTGAATCTAAAGCCTGCTGTGGAACACGAATTGAAGTAGGTGTAACGCCATCAAATTCTTGAGCCAACTTAATGAGCTCAGCTTCGCCACCATTTTTAACACGGTGCAATATCGGCTCGATGAGAGACATAGCTTGAGCAACATCTAAAGCTGCACGCGGGAGTTGGGCGTTATATCCAGCCTTATTCAAAGCCTTGCCACGAAGATCAACAGTGCGAATCACATGCTAATTGTAATGGCTCAGCTCAAGACCGCGGAGTTGGATTTAAACCAGACAGTGAGGCCCAAGAATAGATTTGAGATCTGCGCTCAATGATGGAGAAGCTGTGACGGATGCATCAATTTTCATAACGGTGCTGCTTCCATTTTCGCCCAAAGACAGATGTACTTCACGTTTGCCAGGATGCGAACGCAATACTTCTTTGATGCGATCAACCACAGGTGGTGTGCATTGAGACATTGGAAGTGAAATTACTAATGGACCTGTTGGTCCTGCAGAAATATCTGGCATCAACATCTCAATGGCTGTAAATCGCAGATTCTCTTCACGGCGATCAACGCGACCGCGAACTGTCACAATGCGATCTTCTGTCAAGGACAGTGAGTATTGGTTGTAAGTATTTGAGAAGAAAAGAACTTCTAGAGATCCTTCAAGATCTTCGAGAGTGACAACAGCCCATGAAGCACCTTGTCGTGAAACTTTACGAGTAACACTTGTGATGAGACCTCCAATAGTGACAACAGATTCATGCTGTGCACCTTCATCAACTAATTCGCTGATAGACATATCCGTGCTTGCTCGCAGTACATGTTCAACACCTAAGAGTGGATGATCTGAAACATAGAGACCCAGCATCTCGCGCTCATAGCTAAGCAGCATTGCCTTATCCCACTCACCCGATGGAATCTCAATATCTAACCCTGAAACTTCGGTTATTGCTTCCCCGCCAAATAGATCAAATTGACCTATTGCTTCAGCGCGCTTGCTCTCGATAACTGAATCAATTGCCTCCAAGTGAACTGCAATCAAGCCCTTACGAGTTGCCCCAAGAGAGCCAAATGCTCCCGCCTTAATCAAAGATTCTATAGTTTTCTTATTACACACCTGCGCATCAACCTTTGCTAAGAAATCACCAAAGGATGTGAAACGACCTTTTCTCTCACGCGCAGCTTTAATTGACGCAACAACACCTTCACCAACATTTCTAATCGCGGCAAGGCCAAATCGAATATCTTTTCCTCGTGGTGTGTATTCACCATTGGATTCATTAACATCAGGTGGCAAGACTTTGATGCCCATTCGGCGGCATTCGCTCAGATACAAGGCAGATTTATCTTTATCATCTCGAACACTAGTAAGTAGCGCAGCCATGTATTCAGTTGGATAGTTAGCCTTTAAGTAGGCAGTCCAATATGAAACAACTCCATAACCTGCAGAGTGCGCACGGTTAAAGGCGTAATCAGAAAATGGAATAAGCACATCCCATAAGCGTTTGATCGCAGCGGTTGAGAAACCATTAGTTTTCATTCCAGCTTCAAAAGGAATGTATTCCTTATCCAAAATATCTTTATTCTTCTTACCCATGGCTTTGCGCAATAGATCCGCGCGTCCCAGTGAGAAACCAGCAACTTTTTGGGCAATTGCCATCACTTGTTCCTGATAAACAATCAGGCCGTATGTGTCACCAAGAATCTCTTGTAATGGTTCGGAAAGCTCTGGATGAATAGGCTCGACGGGCTTGCGCTTATTTTTGCGATCGGCATAGTTGTTATGGGCATTTTCCCCCATTGGGCCTGGGCGATAAAGAGCGATCACTGCAGAAATATCTTCAAAAGAATCCGGTGACATTGATTTAAGCAAGGCGCGCATGGGTCCACCATCGAGCTGGAACACACCAAGAGTGTCGCCTCGTGAGAGCAGTTCATAAGTTTTCTTATCATCGAGTGCTAAATCCTCTAGCACAACTTCAATATTTTGATTTTCTTTAATATTAAGTAGAGCATCATCTAAGACCGAGAGATTGCGAAGACCTAAGAAGTCCATCTTGAGAAGTCCGATAGATTCACATGCACCCATATCAAACTGGGTAATGATTGCCCCATCTGCTTCACGGCGATGAATAGGAATGACATCGAGTAATGGTTCACGAGAGAGAATAACTCCAGCTGCGTGAACACCCCACTGGCGCTTTAATCCCTCTAAACCACGCGCGGTGTCAACAACGCGCTTTGAATCTGGATCTGATTCATAGAGTGATCGGAACTCACCCGCTTCGCCATATCGATCATCTTTAGGGTCAAATATTCCACCAAGGGATATATCTTTACCCATCACTGAAGGTGGCAAAGCTTTTGTCAATTTCTCACCAATGACATAGGGATAACCAAGAACGCGAGTTGAATCTTTAATTGCTTGCTTTGATTTAATGGTTCCGTAGGTAATGATCTGAGCAACTCGATCTTCACCATATTTATTAGTTGCATAACGAATCATTTCGCTGCGTCGACGCTCATCAAAGTCCAAGTCGATATCAGGCATAGAAATACGTTCTGGATTAAGAAAGCGCTCGAACAAAAGTCCGTGCTCTAGTGGATCTAATCCAGTAATACCAAGTGAATAGGCAACCAGTGAACCTGGAGCTGATCCTCGACCTGGTCCAACTCGAATACCAACTTTCTTTGCATGCCCAACTAAGTCGGCAACAACAAGGAAGTAACCAGGAAAACCCATCTTCTCCATCACGCCAAGTTCGTAATCAAGGCGAGATTCATGTGCAGGAGTGAGCTTGTCCCCTAAACGCTCTTTCATTCCGCGAACAGCTTCTTTCTTAAGCCATGAATCTTCAGTCTCTCCGGCTGGAACACTAAATTGTGGAAGAAGATTTTCACCTTCTCGCATAGTCACATCACAGCGCTCGGCAATAAGTAATGTGTTATCGCAACTCTCTGGAATATCTTTAAAGAGCTCTCGCATTTGCGCAGGAGTTTTAACATAGAAAGAGTCGTTATCAAATTTGAATCGTTTGGGATCTGCCAACGTAGAGCCTGATTGAACACACAGTAATGCCTCATGCGCACCAGAATCTGCTTGTAAGGTGTAGTGCAAATCATTGGTAGCAAGGAGTGGAAGGCCTAATTCTTTGCCAAGTTTGAGCAGGTCATCCTTTACGCGGTTTTCAATCTCAATACCATGATCCATAATTTCTAAAAAGAAATTGCCCTCACCGAAAATATCTCGATAATCACTTGCAGCCTTAATCGCCTCTTTATATGCACCCATGCGCAAGCGAGTTTGGATCTCTCCTCCAGGACAACCAGTAGTTGCTATTAAACCCTTGGAAAATTGAGCAAGGAGTTCTCGATCCATGCGGGGCTTGTAGTAATAACCTTCAAGAGATGCAAGAGATGAAAGTCGAAAAAGATTACCTAGTCCAACATTATTCTCAGCCAAAATAGTCATGTGTGTATAAGCACCACCACCTGAAACATCATCTTCACCACCGCTTGCCCATTGCACTCTCTTTTTATCAAAGCGTGATTCTGGGGCTACATAAGCTTCAATTCCAATAATTGGTTTCACACCAGCTTTATTTGCCGCCTTGTAAAATTCGTAGGCACCAAAAACATTTCCATGATCAGTAATTGCAATAGCCGGCATGGCCTGCCTTACGACTTCTTGCATTAAATCGGGCACTCGCGCTGCGCCATCGAGCATTGAATACTCGGTATGGACGTGCAGATGTACGAAATTTTCAGAAGTCATGGTGGTCGTAGATTATTGCTTACGGCAGAACTGCATCAGATAGCAACGCCAATGAGCGTGTGAGATCGGCTGGGTATGGGGCGCAAAAACTTAAGTGCTCACCAGTAATGGGGTGGTCAAAGGAGAGCTCTTTGGCGTGAAGCCAAGGCCGCCTCATCTCTAGAGATTTGGCCAGAACTGGATCTGCCCCATACGTCGTGTCGCCAACAAGTGGATGATTTAAGGCTGAAAAGTGCACGCGGATTTGGTGGGTGCGTCCGGTTTCTAATTCAACTTTAACTAATGAGACACCACGGTAAAACTCAATAACCTCATAATGAGTGATGGAATCTTTACCTGTAGCAACTACTGCAAAGCGATGATCCTCTTTGGGATGTCGATCGATAGGTGCATCAATGGTTCCAGAAGCAGGATCCATGTGTCCTTGAATCAGCGCATGATACATCTTGTCTACCATGCGATTTCTAAAGGCATCTTTAAGCACTCTAAAGGCGCGATCACTTTTTGCAACAATCATTAATCCACTAGTACCCACATCGAGGCGATGAACAATTCCTTGTCGCTCTGCGGCCCCACTTGTTGATATTGAATATCCAGCAGCCATGAGTGCACCGACAACTGTTGGGCCCATCCACCCTGGACTGGGATGAGCTGCGCACCCCACAGGTTTATCAATCACAACAATGGCATCATCATCATAAACAATGGAAAGACCTTCAAGTGGTGTGAGCGGAATTGGGTCTTGATTAATCGGCGCTGGCATCAACACCTCAATTATTTGATGGGCACTTACTCGCTCAGATTTAGCCATAGCTTTGCCAGAAGTAGTTATATCGCCATCTTCTAGCAATTTAACAACAGCTGTGCGCGATAGCCCCAACACACGAGTGAGAGCACTATCGATTCGCTCACCGGCAACGCCTTCTGGCACTGAAAGTGTGCGATGCTCTCGATTGCTCATATCAACTCTTCTTTATTAATGGGTGGAATATTGCGCGCAGTTAAAACTACTGAAATAAAGGCAGCAACCACAATTGCAGTATCTGCAAGATTGAATATAGGCCAATGGGGCAGTTGCATCCAATCGATAACATGACCTCGTAGTAGCCCCGGCTCTCTAAAGATACGATCAGTCAGATTTCCCAAAACTCCACCCATCACAAGGCCTAAAACAACTGCCCAACCCTTGGAAGTCAGTGAGGGTGCGTAATAAACAATTGCAATCAAAACCGCAATACCGAAAAAGGAGAGCAATAACGTTGCACCTGGCGCAAACGAAAATGCTGCGCCTGAATTTCTGATGAAGTTTAGTTGGAAAAGTGATCCAATTATTTTTATAGCACCACGATGTGAGAGGTAATGTACTGCCCAGATCTTCGTTGCCAAATCCGTTAGCCAGATAAGCAAGGCAACACCTAAGAGTGTGCGCCACACGCGCACTGCTAGCGCCGTTCTTCTTTCTGCTTGCAGATCATGCATAAAGTGGCCCGTGGGAACACTTGTAATCGGGCTTTACCAATTGCACGTCCACATTCTTCGCAGTTTCCATAGGTCTTAGAGTCGATTCGATCTAAGGCGCGCTCTGTTTGTAAAACCATGTCACGAGCGTTAATCACTAGTGACATTTCGTGCTCGCGCTCAAAAGTTTTTGTTCCAGCATCTGCTTGATCATCTCCTGCGCCTTCACCAGATTCCTGAATAAGTGAGTCCATCTCTACTTCAACTTTTTCTAGTTCAACGCGAAGACGTGATAACTCTTTAGAGATCTCAGCTCGAATGCTCTTTAACTCTGCGCCAGTCCATGGCGATTCACTATCGCTAACAACAATTGGTGTGGGGGCGACCTTTATTGGCTTAAGTGGTGCAGATTTCTTTCCACTTTTGGCAGGGCGTGGTGGTGGAGGCATGACCAATCGACGCTCTTCAACCACAGGGGCAGCCACTGGCGCAGAGATTGTTGAGACTGAAACTGTTTGAGATTTCTCATCAACGGTCAAAGTTGTCTTGGATGGAAATGGCTTACCTGGAGCTTTATTAACAGGAATACTCTTTACTGCTGCTTTCTTAGCAGGAACTTTCTTAGCAGGAGCTTTCTTAGTTGCTGCCTTTTTAATGGGAGTTTTTTTGGCACCCTTTTTCTTGGCCGGAGCCTTCTTGGCACCCTTCTTCTTGGCAGGAGCCTTCTTGGCAGGAGCCTTCTTGGCTGATGCTTTCTTTACCGGCTTCTTAGGCATGTCGGGAACCTTAATGCTCTTCAGAGGCTGTGACCAATTAGCCACGAGGATTTTTTACCTCAACTAGACGATAGTATTGCTCCATTACCGCATATGGGCATTGACGGGGCTATCACCTCACGAGTTCGCTAGAAGAAATGGTGCAAACCATCTAGAACTAGCCGCGGATAGTGAAGTCAAGTGGCGTGAATTTCACGCAAGGCGGGTGGTACCGCGAGATCTGCGCCAGCAGGTCACGTCCCTCCAGAGTTCTATTCCTACTCGTGGAGGATTTTTTATGTCGTTTCGCGCAATCCCAGCAGCTGTTGATCTGCCTGCTCTCGAACACACGATATTAAAATTCTGGCACGAGAACCAGATTTTCGAAAAAACTGTTTCTGCACGCCACGGAGCACCGGCATGGATGTTTTATGAAGGTCCCCCAACTGCCAATGGAATGCCTGGAACTCACCACATTGAGGCTCGCGTATTTAAGGATGTCTTTCCGCGCTTTCACACAATGAAGGGAAAGCATGTAATACGCAAAGCTGGTTGGGATTGTCATGGCTTGCCCGTTGAGATTGCAGTTGAAAAAGAATTGGGCTTTGCTGGTAAAGGAGATATCGAAAAATATGGAATCGCAGCATTTAATGACAAGTGCCGTGAATCAGTCCAACGACATGTTGGTGCATTTGCAGACATGACACATCGCATGGGCTTCTGGGTTGATTTCGATGAAGCGTATTGGACTATGTCACCTGAATATGTGGAGAGTGTGTGGTGGTCTCTGAAAGAGATCTGGAAAAAGGGATTACTCGTTCAAGATCATCGCGTTGCACCATATTGCCCGCGCTGTGGCACTGGACTCTCAGATCATGAATTAGCTCAAGGGTATGAAAACGTTACGGATCCTTCAGTCTATGTTCGCTTTCCCATTACTTCAGGTGAACTAGTTACACTCAACGCCAGTTTCCTGGTGTGGACAACGACTCCGTGGACCTTAGTTTCCAACACGGCAATTGCAGTTCATCCAGAGGTTGATTATGTAGCCGTTGAAGTAACTGTCGATGATGTTAGCGAAGTACTGGTCGTTGCCGAGGCGCTGCTTGAAAGTGTTAAGGGCGAGAAGAAGATTCTCAAGAAAATGCTGGGCAGAGAGCTAGAGCGCACAGCATATAAGCGTCCCTTTGATTTCGTAGAGATTCCTGATTCGCACTATGTTGTGCTTGCCACATATGTAACAACTGAAGATGGAACTGGTTTAGTACATCAATCCCCAGCTTTTGGTGCCGATGACTTAGCAGTGTGCCGTGCGTATGGATTGCCCGTTGTTAACCCCATCGCACCTGATGGTCACTTCCTGAAAGAGGTGGGAGTTGTGGGTGGAATCTTTTTTAAAGATGCTGACAAGTTATTAGTAAAAGAGCTCAAGGCACGTGGTGTTCTCTATAAGCACCAACCATATGAGCACACATACCCTCATTGTTGGCGCTGCCACACACCGTTGATGTATTACGCCCAACCATCCTGGTATATCCGTACCACTTCAATTAAAGATGCGTTGCTTCGCGAAAATGCTGCGACTGATTGGCATCCAGAGACAATTAAAGAAGGTCGTTATGGAGATTGGCTCAATAACAACATCGACTGGGCGCTTTCGCGCAATCGTTATTGGGGCACCCCCCTGCCAATTTGGCGCTGTGACAACAAACATGAACTCTGTGTTGATTCACTCGCTGAGTTAGGTGCACTTGCTGGCCGAGAGCTTTCACAGTTAGATCCACACCGCCCATTTGTAGATGAGATCACTTTTGCATGTTCTGAGTGTGATTGCATGATGGTGCGCGTGCCAGAAGTTATCGATTGTTGGTATGACTCCGGTGCTATGCCATTTGCCCAATGGGGATATCCGCACAAGGAAGGCTCTGTTGAAAAGTTCAAAGAGTCTTATCCTGCTGACTTTATTTGCGAAGCTATCGATCAAACACGTGGCTGGTTCTACACACTCATGACTATTGGCACTTTGGTCTTTGATAAATCTTCATATAAAACCGTGCTCTGCTTAGGTCATATCCTTGATAAGGATGGCCGCAAGATGAGTAAGCATTTGGGCAACGTCCTAGAACCAATCGCCCTTATGGATCAACATGGCGCAGATGCGGTTCGTTGGTACATGTTGGCTGCAGGCTCTCCGTGGGCTGCGCGTCGAGTTGGACATGATGCTATTAATGAAGTGGTGCGCAAGACTCTTCTTACCTATTGGAACACTGTTTCTTTCCATGCTCTCTATGCCAAAGCGTCACACTTTGATTTGAGCCAGCGCACAATGATCACAGATCGACCACTCATGGATCGCTGGATTATCTCTGAACTCAATCTTCTAATTGAAGAAGTAGATGCGGCACTTACTGATTTTGATTCACAGATTGCAGGACGAGCACTTGCTAGATTTATCGATGATCTCTCAAACTGGTATGTGCGCCGTTCACGACGCAGATTCTGGGATGGAGATGCCAGTGCGCTTTCAACACTTCATGAGTGCTTAATCACTTTAACTCAACTGCTCTCTCCCATGGTTCCCTTTATCACCGAACAGGTCTGGCAAGAGCTAGTCATCCCAGTCGATAAAAGCGCACCTATTTCAGTCCATCTCTCAGATTTCCCTGAAGCCGATCCAGCTGTCATTGATCGAGAACTTGGAAAGCAAGTGGGGCTTACTCGCCGCATTGTTGAGCTCGGACGTGCTTCACGCGCCGAATCTGGGATTAAGATTCGCCAACCTTTGGGGCGTGCCCTCATTGCAGCAAGTGGTTGGGCGGCTTTGCCTGAGCAAATGCGTGAACAGATAGCAGATGAACTCAATGTGATAGACCTGCACGATATAGCAAGTGCAGATGGGGATTTAGTAGATATCTCACTCAAAGCGAATTTCAAATCTCTTGGCGCAAAATACGGAGGAGCCGTGCAAGAGATTGCTCAAGCAATTGCTGCAAGTGATGCCACAACGTTGGTTAAGACGCTACGTGCCTCTGGAACAACACAGCTAGGAAGTTGGGAAATTGCACTGGATGACCTTGTCATCACAGAGGTGCCAAAAAGTGGCTGGATGGTGGCCTCCCATGAAGGTGAAAGCGTGGCCCTTGATCTAGAGCTCACCCCTGCACTGATTTCAGCAGGCCATGTGCGCGAGGTGATTCGCTTTATTCAAGAGCGCAGAAAAAGTGATGGCTTTGAAATCTCAGATCGCATCGATGTGACATGGAATGCCGGCGCTGAAATTGCTGCAGCTATCGCCAGCGAAGAAAGACATATCAAGGATGAAGTGTTGGCACTATCTATGGTTCAAGACTCAACACTTTCAATTGAAGATAATGAGCTTGGTATTGCGCTCACACTTACTAAAGTTGGCTAACTAGTCCCATCAGTAATTGCACTCCAAAAAAGAGAACAATAAAGCTTAAATCTAAGCTTACTGCGCCTAAGCGAAGTGGTGGAATATAGCGACCAACAAAGCGCATTGGTTTATCGGTGATGCCATAGATGAGTTCAACAAACATAAGACCAATACCTTTTGGTCGCCAGTTGCGCGCAAACATGCGAACATAATCAAGTATTAGTCGAATTAGTAAAGCAAAGAGAAATAACTGCAGGACGTTAGCTAATAACGCTCCGATGCGCACTGAAATCAGCTCTGGTTGAAGAAACTTGCTTGCGCTGCTGCTGACTTATCTTCAACATCGATTGAAACATTGGCAGGTGAGAGAAGAAATACCTTCTTTGTCACCCGCTCTATCGTTCCGTGCAAACCGAAGGCAAGTCCACTTGCAAAGTCAACTAAACGCTTGTGCTCTGACTCATCCATATCAGTCAAATTAATGATGACTGGATTGCCTAAACGAAAATGTTCACCGATTGTGCGGGCCTCGTTATAAAAACGTGGGTGCAATGTGACGATGCGATCGAGGACAGGTAAATCTAATTGTGGTGCTACCTCTACTGAAGAGGTAGCAACGACTGAAGAGATTGGTCGAGGTGATCGCGGCTTAATGCGCACATCGCCCGATGTCGTCACTGCAGAAGTTGTTGCGGCATGTGGTGTATCAAATTCTGGGTCGTCCATCAAACCTAAGTAGTTCGCGACACGCTTGAGTGCATTAGCCATAGGTAAACGGTACCTGTAGCCCTAGCGCGAACCCAGGATTTGGCTCCCTATCCGAATATGTGTCGCACCATGGGCAATCGCCTCTTTAAAATCCCCACTCATGCCAGCTGATAACTTATTGGCCCTTGGAAAATCAGCCATAAAAGCCTTATGAATGGCTGATAATTTGGAAAATGCAATGGAAGGATCAACCCCTAATGGGGCAACTGCCATCAGTCCTTGAAGTCTATGTGTGGGCGATTTTTCAATCTCCCTAGCCAATTCATAGAGCTTTTGCTCACTTACTCCCCCGCGTCCTGCTGCTGCATCTAGTGAAACCTGACAAAAAATATCTAAAGCATGAGGAGCGGTTTTCTCAATCACTTCAAAATGTCGAACCTCATCTAATGAATGGATAACGTTGGCCCACTGGGTAATTGACTTAAGCTTATTGCTTTGTATCTGACCTTGAAAATGCCATCTGCCCGAGATTGTTGCCGCCTTTGGCGATGCATCTGAATCTCTGTTCTCGCCAAAATCATGCACCCCCAAATCTTTCAAAATCACAACATCACTGGCTGGAAAGGTCTTGGTAACTGCAATGAGAGTTATTTCATCCACTGACCTTCCAGCGCTTTCGGCAGCCTTTGATATCTGCTCACGAACCGCCTCTAAATTACCTGCAATCTCACTCCTGCGATCTATAGCCACACCACACCTGCGTTTCTGCCTGTGATGTTATGGCGCCTATAAGAAAAGTAATCATCATTTTCTAGAGTGCATATTGGTGAGGCTTCATAAGAAAGCCCGTTAGCTACAAGATCAGCAATGAGTGCTTTAGGTAAATCCAAGGCTGGCGTTAAATTATTTGTCAGAGACGACGCTGCCGGATGCTTAGCAATCACTTCATCAGCTAGCTCTTGTGGGACTTCATAGCACCGACCACAAATCGATGCACCCAACTGGGCATGGATGCGATCTGCCCCCAGCTCTCTCATAGCTTGCACTGCTTTGAGTGCAACTGAATTCATGAGTCCGCGCCTACCAACATGGACTGCTCCAACTACCGTTGAAGATGAGAGCAAAAGTGGAATGCAATCTGCAACCATCACCGCTAGCGCAATTCCTGGCTCACAGGTAATCAATGCATCACACGTTGGGTCATCGCCAATAGCCTTTATTTCAATTACTTCATCGCCATGTACCTGATTCATAAATTGAACTGGCCCAGTTATCATCGATAAAAGTCGACGATTAGTCGCAACAGTTTTGGCATCATCACCAACGTGTTGGGCTAAGTTCAACGAGTCATAGGGCGCAAGGCTTGCGCCGTTGCGCCTAGTAGTAAAAACGCTAGGCAATCGCCCTTACTTCATAAAGTCTGGAACGTCGATCTCATCCTCGGCCACGAGCTCTTCAAAAGTAACTCGGCGACGTGGAGTTGGCTCAGCATCTAAATCCAGTGCAACGGAGATTGGGTCATTGCTTGGGATTGGGTTAGAAACACCACCCAATGTGGCAGCATCAATAACGGGAGTAGCGACCTTCCGAGGCTCACCGCCTTCGAAACCAGCTGCAACTACGGTGATACGCACTTCATCACCGAGGGCATCATCGATCGTTGTTCCGAAAATAAACTTTGCATTTGGGTGGACAGCTGATTGAACTAATTCGCATGCCTCATTAACTTCAAACAAACCAAGATCTGATCCACCTGAAACTGAAAGCAATACACCCATAGCGCCATCAATTGATGCCTCGAGAAGAGGTGATGAGATAGCTAACTCTGCAGCACGTAGTGCACGGTTTTCTCCTCGTGCAGAACCGATTCCCATGAGAGCAGAACCTGCTCCTGCCATAACTGCTTTCACATCAGCAAAATCCAAGTTAATTAATCCAGGCTGAGTAATTATTTCGGTAATACCTTGAACTCCGGAGAGTAAGACTTGATCTGCACTCTTGAATGCATCAGCCAAAGTGATTGTGCGATCTGAGATTGCCAGCAAGCGATCATTTGGAATAACAATAAGTGTGTCAACTTCAGTACGCAAAGCTTCGATGCCAACATCGGCTTGAGCAGAGCGCAGTTTTGCTTCAAAGGAAAATGGACGAGTAACAACACCAATAGTCAGGGCACCAATATCTCTAGCAATCTTTGCAACTATAGGTGCTGCCCCTGTTCCTGTTCCGCCACCCTCTCCTGCGGTGACAAAAACCATATCTGCCCCACGCAAGATTTCTTCAATATCATCTGCGTGATCAAGGGCTGCTTCACGACCCTTTTCTGGATCCATACCAGCACCAAGACCACGTGTGGTTTTTCTACCAATATCTAATTTCACATCTGCATCGCTCATTAATAAATGTTGTGCATCAGTATTTATTGCAATGAACTCAACACCTTTGAGTCCAACATCAATCATGCGATTAATTGCATTTACTCCACCGCCACCAATGCCAACTACTTTGATGACTGCTAAATAATTCTGCGGTGAAGCCACGTGTATCCTCCTTGTGAACCATAAACCTCTACTTGAGCCTTATTATTCAACGTTTTCTATAAGGTGAAAGTAAAGTGCGCAAGGCTCTTTATCAAACACCGACATGAATTATTTATTGTGTCGTGAAAATTATTTATTTAACAATAGGTGCATGTGGTGCAGAAAGATCCATCCGTTTTAACTGTGCATTGTCAGGTTGTGCCAATAAAGCCTTATAAACCCTAGCTTTCAATGCATTATCAGTTGCAAATCCCCAACGCACTTCGACCTTTCGGCCTTTCACCTCAACTTCTAAGACATAGGACCCAGAACTTCTGACTTTGAGAATCATAAGATTCGAGCGAATCTCATCTGGCAGAGATGTCAAAAACTCTGCCGCAGCAACAGCAATCTCAACGTCGGCCGCTTGAATCTGTGGCAAGGAGGCAGGCACGGGTGCCTTGATCTCAAATACCTTTCCAGATTCATCAATGAACTGATTATTAAAGATTGCAATGGGAGTTCGTGTGGTGATTTCAATAGTTACTTTTCCCGATATCCAATTTCGACTCACTTGAGCATCACGGACAAAAGCAAATTTCTCATAGGCAGCTGCAACCGCTCGAGGTTCTACACGTGCTAGCTTTTCTCCCACTTGAACATTTTGGGGTAGGTACTGATCTGTACCCTTTACTTCAACCGAACTCACTGTAAAGAGAGTTGACCAACCCAGTACATAAGAGGCGATTACCAAGATTAGAATTGCACTGAGTGCGATGAGCTTTTTGTTTTTCATCTATGCAAAGCGACGGCTCAGTCCGTCAACAATGATGGGGGCAAGTGAACTCACATCCCCTGCCCCAAGGGTGATAATCACATCTTGTGGTTGGGCTGAATCAATTACTGAATCCGTCACTTCAATGAAGTTTGGGATGTACTCCCCATGGTTCATAGCATCGGTAATCAAGCGTGAGGTCACACCTGGGATTGGTTTTTCGCTAGCGGCATAGACCTCTAGAACTATCGCGCGATCTGCCATGTCGAGAACCTTTGCAAAGGCAGAATAGAATGCTTGAGTCCTTGAGTAACGATGTGGTTGAAAAATAACAATCACACGCCCATCTCCTGCATAACGGCGCGCTGCCTGTAACGTCACATCAATTTCTGTTGGGTGGTGCCCATAGTCATCAATGACTCTAATTCCATGCACGGTCCCTTTAAGTTCAAAGCGACGACCGGTGCCTCTGAAAACAGCTAGCCCTGTAAGTAATTCTGGGGCTGGGAAGCCAAGATTTAACCCAGTAGCAAGGACTGCTGCAGCGTTGAGTAAGTTGTGATGGCCAGGTACTTGAAGTTCAATGAATCCAACAACTTTACCCCGCCAAATAGCACGAGCCCTTGAACCCATCGCCTCCAACTCAATGGCATCTAACTTCAAATCACAATAATTACCCGTGCCATATGAGATTAATGCGCAGGAAGTCACAGTCAACGCTAAAGCTTGTGCGCCTTCATCATCTGCGCAGTATGTGAGGAAACCATCGTGCTTGATTGTGGCTGCAAAATCTCTAAATGCATCAGCCACATCTTGTGCTGTTGCAAAGAAGTCAACGTGATCGTGTTCAATATTTGTAACGATCGCCGCAAAGGGGTGATATTCAATAAATGATCCATCTGACTCATCAGCCTCTGCAACAAAGATTTCTCCCGTACCGCGATGAGCATTAGAACCTGATGCGGTAATTGTTCCACCTATTGCAAAAGATGGGTCAGCTCCGCATGCTTGCAGGGCAACAGCCATCATAGAAGAAGTTGTCGTTTTACCGTGTGTGCCCGCCACGGCAATACTTTTAGATTCAGACATCAGTATTGATAGGGCACCAGCACGTGTGAGAACCTTCAACTTTAACTCGTGAGCACGAACGAGTTCTGGATTGGAGGGCGAAATTGCAGTGGAATACACAACTAAATCTGCGCCATCAACGTTATGAGCGGCATGTTGCGTTGAAATTCTCGCACCGAGAGCTTGCAAAGCCTTAACAACGGAAGAATCCTTAGCATCGGAACCGCTCACTGTGATTCCATGGGACAGTGAGATTCGAGCTAATCCACTCATACCTGCGCCACCAATACCAATAAAGTGAATCCTCTTACCAAGCAAACTCTTCACAGTTGGTTTATTCATCGAGATTCCAAAGCATGCTGTGCCAAAGCGGCAATCTTTTGAGCAGCATCAGCATCAAGTGAAGAGCCTTCAATCGGTGCAGAGCTACTCGTTACAAGAAGTGCATCAATATGGGATTGCAGATATGTAGCAGTAAAATCTCTTTGATCGATTACCTCTGCGCGTCCTGCGGCAACTAATCCCCGTGCATTGTGGAACTGTTCTCCATTTCCAATTGGCAGGGGCACAAAAAGAGCGTAACGGCCAAGGGCCCTAAATTCGGCACACGTTACTGCCCCACTACGAGCGATAATGAGATCAGCGGCTAAATAGGCATCTGCCATGTTATCTACATATGCCACTGGGCGATAAAGGTTGGAGGCAGCTGGCACACTATTGGCACGACCGACTGAGTGCATCAGCGCTATATCCTTACGTGAAAACATATCTACGCATTGCTCAATCACGGTATTTATTGCAACAGAGCCTTGTGAACCACCCATCACAAAAACTAGCGGTTGCGATGCATTAAACCCCAAACGGGTTTTAGCTCGTGTTCGAGCAGTGGGCCAATCAGCCTTAGCTGCTTGTAATGCATCGCAGACATCACCTCGAAGTGGTAATCCTGTAATTAAGGCATCACTAAATCTTCCGGAATTGACTCCATGTGCAACCGCTAAATAAGGAGTAAATAGCGCTCCGAGTCGGTTAGCCCACCCAGGCTTTGCATTAGCTTCATGAATTATTGTGGGCACGCCAAGAATGCGTGCGGCGATATATGCAGGAGCACTCACATAACCACCAAAGCCAATAAGTACATCAGCCCCTTTTAATACGCCATGGCAGGTTTTCACTGATGCAATCAAATCATATGGGATTCGAGCCCACGTCAGTGAAGGTTTTCTTGAAATTTTAACCTTCACAATGTTTCTAACAGGATAACCTGCAACTGGAATTAAAGTATTTTCCAAACCTTGGGCAGTACCCAAAAAAGTAATTTCATCTTTTGGATGCTCACTCTTCCATACCCGTGCCACAGCCAATGCCGGTTCTATATGGCCGGCGGTGCCACCGCCAGCTAGAACTATCGAAGCCATTTTGGTAATCCTGCTTTTTCTAACTCTTGATAAATCGCTGGATCTCTACGGGCTGCCCCAATAACAAAGGCGATTCCCATATACGTCGCGATCAAAGCAGAACCTCCATAAGAAAGTAATGGCAAAGTTACACCCACTACTGGAAGAACGCTGATTGCAGAGCCAATATTGAGCACAGTTTGAATACCAATCCAACAACCAATCCCAGAACACACATAGCGCGCCATCGGATCATGAGCTCGTAGTGCAATTTTGAATATTGAAAAGAGCAAAATCGAAAGTAAGAACAAAGTTGCGATAGTTCCAAAGAGGCCAAGCTCTTCACCAATAACCGAGAAGATAAAGTCGGTGTGAGCTTCAGGAAGATTTCCCCATTTTTGACGGCTAGCACCAAGCCCCACACCAAATAACCCACCGCTAGCTAAACCTAAAAGACTGTGAGCTGGCTGCCAACCCACTGATTTGTATTGTTCTTCGGCAAAAGGATTGAGAAAAACAGAAAATCGGGCAATACGATAGGGAGCAGAGAGAATAAGAGCGGCAATTCCTAAAAAGCCTACAGCTGATATTGCTGCAAATAGTTTCAGATGTACGCCTGAGATCCACAGCATTCCTGCCAATACAAAGGCAAACACTGAGGCCGTTCCTAAATCTTTTCCAAGTAGAACTAATGCAATACAGAGTAAAAATGCTGGTGCAATGAGTTTGAGAACATTGGCTTGTATATCTCCTGCGCGCTCACGTCTGGCTAGAATTGAACCTGCCCATATAATCATTAAAAACTTGGCAATTTCACTGGGTTGAACATCGACAAAACCAAGTGAAATCCAGTTGTGATTTCCATTCACACTCTTACCAACTCCAGGGATTTGGACAACTACTAATAACCCAACAGATGCAAGGACACCAAAGCGAGCCAGCAATCTCCACCGTGCTATAGAGAAACGTGAAAACGCCCAAGCCATGGGAATAGCTATGACTAGGAAGATTAGTTGGCGAAAGAGAATGGCCCAGGTGGCGCCCTTATTTTCCAGAGAGTAAATGGATGAAGCAGAGAAGACCATAATGAGACCAAAAATACTCAATGCTAAGGTGCTGCCAACGAGCATGTAATAAAGATTAATGGGGCGAGAAAATAGAACGCTGCGCTTTTGTGTTTTCATTTACCCACAACCTTTTTGACCGCAGCAGCAAAGCGATCTCCTCGATCGGCATAGGAGATAAATTGGTCCATTGATGCACAGGCAGGTGCTAAGAGAACTGTGTCACCGCTTTGGGCAAAGCCCTGAGCAGCAGTGACAGCTTTTTCCATGAGCTCATCAGATGATTCACCATCGATGAGAACGCGTGGAACTTCAGGACAATACTTAATGAGTGCAGCTTCAATTAAAGCTCTATCGGCGCCGATCAAAATCGCAGCTTTAATCCGCTTTGACGTGCGCTCCACGAGCTCTTCCATCTGTGCACCCTTAGCTAATCCCCCTGCAATCCACACCACTGATTCATATGAGAGCAGAGAAGCAGTTGCAGCATGTGGGTTCGTAGCTTTTGAATCATCAACCCAGTTAATCAAATCAGCAGAAAGAATAGTTTCGATTCGATGGCGACCTGGTCTAAAGCCCTTAATTGCTGAGCGGATATCCTCATGAGAAACACCAACACTTCGGGCAAGTGCTGCTGCAGCCAAAGTATTAGAGACATTGTGGGCAATCATGGGTTTGACTTCAGCCAATTCAGCAAACATAGATGCTTCTTGAGGGTCCTCAACATAGGCCCGATCCACTAGGAGCTCTTCTACTAATCCAATTTCACCTGGCGCTGGTGTATCTAGGGTGTAGAAAACTTTGTGGCCTTGCCAATGGCTGGTGCGCTTTACTATTTCACCATCATCTGCGTTGAGAATAGCTGTGGATGCGCGATCTAAGATTGTGATCTTAGCTTGTGCATACTCATCAAAACTTCCATGCCAATCTATGTGATCATCGGCGATATTTAAGATGGCACTTGCCACAAATTGTGCTTGTTGTGCCCAATGTAGTTGAAATGAGGACAGCTCTAAAACCAGTACCTCATAAGCATCACTGCGATCCACAACCTCAATGACCGTCTGGCCCACATTGCCACACGCAGTTGCCTTAACTCCACCGCTCTCTAACATCGCCGCAACCATTTCAACAGTTGTTGTCTTACCGTTTGTTCCCGTTACTGCTAGCCACTTTTGCCCCGGTGCAATCTCACTCTTAATCTGCCACGCCAAATCAACTTCATTAAGCAGAGGCAAGCCCGCATCGTGGGCAGCAATCACTAAAGGGTGATCGTGGCGCCACCCAGGTGAAATTACAACGCAATCAAAATCCTGGATAAGAACATTGTTCGCATGTATCACTGGGTAATCAGATGTGACCGATGGGTTTTCATCAGCAAGAGTCAGATCACCACCTCTTTTTGCAAGTGAGCGGGCAACCGCACTTCCTGTCAGACCTGCGCCGAGAATGAGAATTCTCTGGCCATTAAAAGAGAGTGGCATATTTACTACTTAGCTACCCACTGTGCATAAAACAGACCCAGACCGCCAGCAACACTGAGGCCGGCGATTATCCAGAAGCGAATAACAACGGTTATCTCAGCCCAACCCTTTAATTCAAAGTGATGGTGCAGCGGTGCCATTCGAAATACCCGTTTACCTCCGCTGATTTTAAAGTACAAGGTCTGAATCACTACTGACATTGTCACGATGACAAAGAGACCACCCAGTGGAATTAATAGGAGTTCAACACGAAGCGTGGTTGCAAAGCCAGCTATAGCAGCACCTAGGGCTAGTGAACCGGTATCGCCCATAATTATTTTGGCTGGGGCCGTATTCCACCACAAAAATCCTGTGCAACCTCCAGCAAAAGCTGCAGCTAGAACGGCTAAATCAAGTGGGTCTCGTACCTGATAACAGTTAGTTGTTGTGATTGTATCGATTGTGCAGCTTTGACCAAACTCCCATACCCCGATTAATACAAAGGCTAGAAAAGTCATGATGGTTGCACCCGTTGCTAAACCATCTAAACCATCAGTTAGATTCACGCCATTACTTGCCGACATCACCATCAAAATCACAAAAGCAATTACGAAGCCCGTACCTAAGTAGATTGAGGTTTCTTTAACAGTTGATAGGTACTGAGAAATAGGAGTAAGTGTGTATTGATCGGCAAACTGCAGACCTGCATAACCAAAGACACCAGCTAATGAGGCTTGAGTTAGAAGTTTGTAACGTCCCTTAAGGCCTCGAGAGTTTTGCCGTGAAACTTTAAGCCAGTCATCTAAAAAACCAATAAAGCCTAAGCCGATGACTAAGCCGATGACTAATAGAGCCGAAGCCGTCGTTGGTGTTCCGGTGAGAAGGTGAGCCATGAGATAACCGAATATTGCTGCGAGAATAAATATGATGCCGCCCATAGTTGGCGTTCCATGCTTTGTTTTATGTGTTGATGGTCCATCGTCTCGAATAATCTGCCCATAACCACGAGCAGCAAGAATTCGAATCAAAGCTTTTGTGCCAAAGAGAGCAAAGGCCAGAGCCAAAGCCCCTGCGATAAGGATCTGTCTCATGAATCTACCCCACTCTTTTCTCTCCACGCACGCTCTAATGATTCTGCGAGAACTTCAAAACCTTGGGAACGAGATGCCTTCACTAAAACAACATCACCTGGTGCAAAGTAATCCACTAAATCCACTGCTGACTCAATGCTGGCTCGTTGATGAACCTGCATTGTGCCAGCAGGTTCTCCATACTCAGGAGCATTAATTTCAACTAAATGATCAATTCCTAATTCAAGCGCAAGAGCGCCAATTGCAGCGCTGGCTGGCGCTTGTGTCTGACCAAGTTCATTCATCTTTCCAACAAATGCCCATGAAGAACCACCACGTTCTTGGGCAAAGAGCACGAGAGAGCGCATCGCTGCACTCATAGATTCTGGATTAGCGTTATAGGCATCGTTAATAATCAATAGATCCCCAATTTCATGCAGTTCCATGCGCCACTTACTAGATACTTCTGCAGTTGATAAAGAGCTTGCGATTAACTCCAGCGGCAGCGATAGCGCTGTCCCAACGGCTGCAACCGCTAAAGCGTTCATTACTTGATGTGCTCCAACTGCACGCATACCCACAGCATCTCTACCATCTGGTGTTACTAAATCAAAGTGTGCTCGCCCTTCCCGCATTTCTATATCGGCAGCTCTTACCTGAATATCTGCTTTTTCGCCAAAGAGAATTACCTGACCTTGATGCAGGGCTGCCATCTTGGGTGTGAACTCATCATAAGTACCAAGAATGGCAATACCATCTTTATCTAGTGAAGCAATGAGTTCACCTTTGGTCTTTGCAATAATCTCGCGGGAACCGAATTCTCCAATATGGGCAGATCCGACAGTTAAAACAACACCGATATTTGGCTTTGCAATCTCACACAAACGAGCAATATCACCTATATGTCGAGCACCCATTTCAAGAATACAAAAACGAGTGCGATCATCACACTCAAGTAATGTTATTGGCAAACCTAAATCATTATTGAATGAACCTGATGGTGCAACGGTTGGACCAACTGCACCTAACATATGTTTCAATAGATCCTTGGTACTTGTCTTTCCTTGAGATCCTGTGATGCCAATGACTACTAGTTTATCCAAGTGCTTTCTAATAAAGGCTGCCAGGATAGATAAAGCCTCAAGCACATCAGCAACGACAATGCATGGCCCATCAATTCGATAACTTGTTAATGAAAACATCGCCCCATTTCGATAGCCATCGGCAGCGAAATCATGACCATCAGCACTATCACCTTTGAGCGCTAAAAAGAAACAACCAGGCGTAGCTAAACGTGAATCAAAAACCGGCGCTTTTGAAATGAGCAAATCCCTATCGCAATAAAGCTCTCCCCCCACTAATAGGGCTATTTCTCCTGCGGTTAAAGTGATCATTTCTTATCTTCAATCGCCCTGGCTAATTCAATACGATCATCAAATTCATGCACCTGTCCATTAATCTCCTGGCCTTTCTCATGACCCTTTCCTAAAACCATCACAACATCGCCAGCTTGTGCAAGATTGACCGCAGTTCGAATGGCTTGTGCTCTATCAACGATTACTTCACTCGGTGGAACCACATCTATATCTAAAACCATTTGAACCAGAATGTCTTCAGCTCTTTCAGAACGCGGGTTATCACTTGTATAAATCGCTATATCTGCCCCATTATGAAGGGCCTGGCCCATCAGAGTGCGCTTCGTTTTATCTCTATCTCCGCCGCAACCAAGGACTGCTATGACATTGCCATCTGCTATCTCTGCCGCGGTTTCTAATACGCGTTTTACCGCATCTGGTGAATGAGCGTAATCAACTAGGGCTGTGAAATTTTGCCCAAGCCGCACTCCTTCTAATCTGCCAGCTGCACCTCTGAGCGATGGCAAGATTGAAGCGATATCGATGGGATCAACTCCACTTTCTACTGCAATGGCAACTGCCATGAGGAGATTGTCATAGTTAAAGCCACCATGAAGTACTGTCTTACCTTCAATGAGAATGCCGCCGCTACCTCGAATAGAAACTGAAGCACCAATGTAATCTGAGGTTATGGATGCAAAGTGCCAAGTGGCAGTTGTATCTAATCGCGACACAGTAACAACAGGAAGCTCGGTTTGTGCAGCTAATCGCTTTCCATAGGAATCATCTACATTGATAACTGCTAAATCAGCATACTCAAAGGTAAATAAATTAGCTTTTGTAGCAAAGTAATCTTCCATATTCTTGTGAAAATCTAAGTGGTCCTGTGAGAGATTAGTAAATCCAACGACTGCAAAGTGACTTCCGCGAATTCTCTCTAGCGTTATTGCATGACTTGAGACTTCCATGATCAGATTTCGCATGTGGCGCTCACGCATAACCGCAGATAAAGCTTGTAAATCAGAGCTCTCCGGGGTAGTGCGCTTACTAGCAATGCTCTCCACCCCGATGCGAGTTTCAACTGTTCCGATTAATCCACTGTCTCGGCCAGCAGCGGTCATAATTTGGTGTAACAAAGTAGTGACTGTAGTTTTGCCATTTGTCCCTGTAACACCAATGCTATATAGATCGCGCATTGGTTCGGAATAGAACCAAGCACTTGCAATACCGGCAGCTCTGCGAGGATTAGCGCAAATGAGTACTGGAACACTATCTATATCTTTTGCACCTTTGGCATCTGTGAGAACTGCAACTGCCCCACGCGAAATAGCATCGGCAGCAAATTGCGCTCCATGAAACTTATCACCAGGCAGGGCAATAAAAAGATCTCCAGGTAAAACTGCATTACTTGCTTGGGCGATTCCACTGACTTCAATGTCATCCAAATTATTTGAAGAAGATTGAGCGCCAACTATGGCGCAAAGCGCTGAGAGTTTTTTCTGGAGGTTAGTTATTGGCCGTTGCATCCTGGGCCTTCTTCATTGCTAAAGCTTTTTCATTCAACGGGATTGGCACAAATGTTGTGCCAGTTGGAGCGATGTGGCGACTTTGCAAAACAAAGGACATTACTTTCTTAAATACTGGTCCACCCAATGCCCCGCCCCAGTGCAGGCCCTTTGGATCTTGAATGGTCACACTGATTACATATGCTGGCTTATCTGCTGGAGCAAAACCAATAAACGAGGCTGTGTACCCACGGTAGCAACCGCACGTATCATCAATACGCTGTGCTGTACCGGTTTTGCCTGCAACACGATAACCCGCAATAGCTGCAGTTGGCGCAGTTCCATTTCCGGAAACAACACTTTCCATCATCAAGCGCATGGTTTGTGCAGTCTCTGCACTTATCACGCGCTGGCTTGTGCGCCCTGGTGCTGGCGTAAAGTTTCCACTTGCATCACGAGTACCTGCAATAACAGTTGGCGATACTCGTATTCCATCATTGGCAATGGTTGCAAAAATACTTGTGGCCTGCATAGCGGTGAGTGAATAGCCTTGTCCAAATGCCATTGTTGGTGCAGATGTCCCAGACCATTCTGCTACTTTTGGAAGAATTCCGCGAGATTCTCCAGGTAGACCTGAACCGGTTTTTGACCCAACGCCAAATTTAGTCAAATAGTCATAGAAAGTATCGTGAGATAAGAGTTCACCAATTTGAATTGAACCTGTATTACTGGAAACAGCTAATACCCCTGCGGTAGTCAAGTGCTGGGTTGCATGCCTTTCGTGATCATGAAAAACCTTGGTGGAGCGCTTGAGTGCATACGGAACAGTAATGAGTGTCTCTGGAGTTACTTTCTTTTCTTCAATCGCTGCTGCTAAAGTCATTACTTTGCCCGTTGAACCCGGTTCATAGACATCTTGAACTGAAGGATTGCGCATAGCTACCAGTGCAACTTTAGAGGTGTTGTTGGGATTAAAAGTTGGCGCAGTTGCATGCGCTAAGATTTCACCAGTCTTTGGATCCATCACAATGACAGTTCCACTAATTGCATGAGATGCCTTAACGGCATCAGAGATGGCTTGCGATGCAACCCACTGGATATCTCTTTCAACAGTTAGACGAACAGTGGTACCAGTTTGCGCTGGAATAATCTCTGATTGAGAGCCTGGGATTTCTGCGCCGTAACCATTTGCAAATGAATATTTGCCATTAACACCTGAAATCGTTGAATTCATACTCGATTCAAGACCTGTTGCACCAATACCATCGCGATTAACAAAACCCACTAAAGAGGCAATAAGTGAGCCAGAGGGATATTCACGGATATAACCACGCTCTGGGAAGAAGCCAATAATTCGATCTGGACTCATTGCCGGGTACTGTGAATTGAACACGGAAATTGATTGAGTTAACTTTTGCCACAGCGCTGGCTTAGCATTTTGATAGACCATATTCCATTTACGCTTACCGGTGATGCTTGCTTGAACTTGAGCAACCGGTAAATCAAGAATCGGTGCAATGAAATTAGCAACCCGAACAGGGTTTGTAATTTGGGTCTGGTCCACGACAATGCTGGTTGCAGCAACACTTCGAGCAAATGCCACACCGTTGATATCTGTTATTTCACCGCGAGGGGCTGGAAGAGATTTTGTATTTTCCATTTCATTCACAGCACGCATGCGGTAATCCCCCGCCTGCACTGCCTGCACCTGTACCAAGCGCAAACCAAATAGGAACATCGCTAAAGCAAGTAAAAAGACCATGGCCCTAATTCGGTTATGAGCTAAGGAAAAATTACCCATTGTCCACACTCTCTGCAGGAGTTTGCGGTGGATTCAGGCTCAAAAAAGTTGGAGCATCAGATGGCTTCATACCTAAAGCAGTAGCTGCCTTAGCTAAGTTCTCAGGTGCAGCAATTGCATCTATCTGACGATTGATGGCCTCACGTTGATCACTGACCATCTTGGCCTCAATTTTTAAATGACTTAGCGTGAATGCATCTTGTGCGAGCAATGTATTGATGAAGAGGAGAAACATCAATGCAACGATTCCTACGACAGATACAAACTTGGCAAAATATTTACGATTTTCTTGGCTCTGCTCTGAAATATCTGGAACTAGTTTGAGAGCAACCTCGGCAGTCTTCGTTACGATGATTTCCCGTGAGCGCGTAATTGCTGGAACTAACGCCGTCATTGCCATTATGCAGCCACCCTTTCAATAGCACGCAAACGAACAGATGCCGAGCGCGGGTTTTCATTGAGCTCTTCTTCAGTTGGAGTTTGACTACCACGAACAACTAATGAGAACTTGGCAGCAAATTCAGGTAGATCAAAGGGCAGACCGCGTGGTGTGCCAGAAGTGGTGGATGCAACGAATAACTCTTTAACGATTCGATCTTCAAGGGATTGAAATGACATCACGACTAAACGAGCACCAATAGTAAGAAGGTGCATTGCTGCAGGAAGAGCACGAGTAATCGCTCCTAGTTCATCATTGGTTTCAATACGAAGTGCTTGGAAAGTGCGCTTGGCGGGATTTCCGCCCGTGCGACGAGTTGCCGCTGGAATCGCCTCTTTAATGAGATCGGCAAGCTGAGAAGTTGAGTTAAGTGGTGCGATAGCCCGGGCTTTAACAATTCTCTCCACCACTCTGGTTGCAAACTTTTCTTCACCATACGTGCGCAAAATCTTCACTAACTGACCTGGCTCATATGAGTTAACAATTTCGGCAGCTGTTAGTGATTGGCTGCGATCCATCCGCATATCAAGGGGTGCATCCTGTGAGTAAGAAAAGCCCCGCTCACTTTGATCAAGCTGCATCGATGAAACTCCAAGATCAAAGAGAGCACCATCGATTTGCGTGTATCCATGGGATGCCACAACATCGCCAATCTGATCAAAAGTTGCGTGTGATGTGCGAAGGCGATTGGCAAATGGAGCTAAGCGATGTGTTGCCCCAGCAAGAGAATCTGCATCACGATCGATTCCAATAACTGTTAAGTGAGGAAATCTAGTAAGAAGGGCTTCGGTATGACCACCTGCACCCAGAGTTGCATCCACAACGACTGGATGAGCACTTGCTTGAATTGCCGGGGTCAGTAAATCAACACAACGATCTAGCATCACAGATACATGTGCAACGTTGTTATTCATTCTCTCCCCCTTTCATCTCATACGTAAGTTCTCTTTTTTTCTTGCTATCTACTGCCGTGCTCTCATCTCTGGTCACCGCCGGCCGACGGATCTGTGTGATAGCGGCGCCGGGGAAGGGGCGCCGTTATTTTCGAAGGGTCGGCGGTGGCCACAGATGAGAGAGTTAGAACAAGCCCGGGAATACCTCCTCTGAAACATCTGCAAATCCCTTTTCGCGATCTGCTAGATATTCATTCCACGAAGTTGCATCCCAAATTTCAACGCGAGTATTTGCACCAATAACAACGCAATCTTTTTCTAACCCTGCATATGTGCGAAGTCCTTGAGGAATAGTTACGCGACCTTGACGATCAGGAATTTCATCGTGTGCGCCTGCAAACATCACGCGCATGTAATCGCGAGCTGATTTTGCAGTCACTGGTGCTTGTTTGAGCGTCTCTGTAATAACTGAAAACTCGCCTGATGGAAAAACATAAAGACAACGCTCTTGTCCTTTAGTAATTACTAAACCTGAAGAGAGTTCTTCGCGAAATTTCGCGGGCAAAATCAAACGGCCCTTGTCATCAAGGCGTGGCTCGTGGGTGCCAAGAAACATTGTTAGCGCCCCCTTCCCCAGGTTCGCTGCGCTTACTTACCGCGCTTAATTCCCCACTTTACTCCACTTTCCTCCTTTTTCAACCACCCTTCGCCACTTTTTACCCTTATCCGCCCCACCCCTCCCACCTGTTTTTAGGCATGAAAAAAGGGCCCCCGCGGGAGCCCTTGGTCAGTACGAAATAGTTATTTAGCCGTTATTGCGCTCATCCCAGCGTTGTTCTAGGCGAGCGCTGATCGAGGATGAGCCCTTGCGCTTTGGCATAGATGGACGCCCAATGGATGAGATAGCTGTGATGACCCCGCCCAGGGCGATGATAAAGCCCAGTACTCCCACAGGCGTTGTCTTTGAAATCAGACCGGTAAAGAGGACCAGAATTCCAACTGCCACAAGGCCAAGAGCTAGCAGAATGCGGTTTTTGCCAATCGGCTTTGCCTCACCTGTTAATGCTGAAACAAGGCGTGGATCCTCAGTCATCAGCGCAGCTTCCATCTCTTGGAGCATTCGCTTCTCGTGATCAGATAAAGCCATAGCGCAACAATAGAACAACTCGGGTGCTTGTGGCTACTTAGAAACTAATCCTTATCATCTTCACTGGCACTTATCAGGCGGGCAGGACGCACAGAGCCCTTACCAAATCGCGCACGGGCTTGATCCATCGCCTCTTCTGCTTGGCGCCAGCCAACTTCGCGCTCACCCAGCATCATTTGATGAGGTGCGCCTTCACTCAAATTCTCCAGAGAGATCCCCACAAGACGCAGTCGGGCCCGCTCAATGTGAAGTGCTTGATAGAGCCCCTTCACCACTTCATAAACATCATGGGTGCTATCGATGGCAAGTGGCAAAGTCTTGCTGCGATTAATCGTTGAAAAATCAGCAAAGCGCACTTTGATACTTATTGTCTTTGCAAATAAATTACGATCGCGCAATCTGGCAGTTGCTCTCTCGGTTAATCGCAAAAACTCAGTCACTATCTCTTCTGGATTATCTAGATCCTGCGGGAATGTCTCTGCTGCACTGATACTACGATCAGGTTCTTCTGGTGTGACATCTCGATAATCGCGGCCCCATGCAAGTTCATATAAAGATGCACCGTTTGCTTCACCCAACGCTCTGATGAGTGTAGCCCGCGGCAGCTGTGCAATATCTTCAATCGTTCTTAGCCCGAGTCGTTCTAGAACTTCTGCCGTCTTTGGTCCCACTCCCCACATCGCTTGAATAGGAAGAGGATGTAAAAAGGTCAGAATACGATCGGCTGTTATCTCCAGCATCCCATTAGGTTTGCAGTTAGCTGATGCTAACTTTGCAATGAACTTAGAAGGTGCGATGCCGACTGAACAGGTAATGCCTTCTTGCTCCTCTACTTTTTTTCGAATAGCAACTGCGATTTCACGTCCTGTGCCCAGCAGCTTTTGTGAACCGGTCACATCTAGAAAAGCTTCATCTAAGGAAATCGGTTCAACCCAGGGCGTGAAACTATGAAAGATCTCCATGACATGTCCTGATACTTCTTGATAGCGTGCCATATCAACAGGTAAAAAGATTGCATGCGGTGCTAATCGACGAGCACGCCCCACTGGCATCGCTGAGTGAATACCAAATTTGCGCGCTTCATAGTTAGCTGCAGAGACAACACCGCGCGCTCCCATGCCAATAACAACGGCCTTTCCCTTTAACTCTGGGTTATCGCGCTCTGCCACGGAGGCAAAAAATGCATCCATATCCACATGAAGAATGGTGGCCTGGGTAGCGTTTTCTTCACTCATATTGCCAGCGTACTTTCTTTTGTGCGCCATGATTCATAGGCCGCGCGTAAATCCCATGCACCCGTTGCCCGTAGTGAAATACCGCGGGCCCCTGTGCGCCGGGTAATGCCACGAATGAGTAGCAGGGATGAGGAATAGAGGGTACTGGCAAAATCGCCTTGGGTATCGCTAAAGAAAGTTGAATCACTACATCCATAGCCATCATCCAGGCTTACAAAGATGACGCGCTTTCCACTTCGCACCGGCGGGGTTTGCATCGCAACTTTTATACCAGCAACTAATACCGAAGAGCGCGAACGCTGGGCCAGTAAATCACAGGAGCGCACGGCGCCGATAGAGTTGAGAAAATCGCTATAAAAGCTCACTAAGTGCTCAGACATATCAATACCTAATCGCGCTATTTCATGTTCAACTATTTCAGCAGGACTCATATCAGGTAGGCCACTGCTCATTAATGCGGGAGGCGCAAAAGCTAAATTCATCTGCGCTCCTGTTACCCCCGCGTTAGGTGATTTCTGCAGATCAGAAAAATGCAGTAGCAAATCACGGCGATTAACATCGGTATGCAAGCGATCAAATGCACCCGTCAAGATTGCACTTTCGGTAACAGGTGCGCTGCACCCAGAGCGGCGCACAAAATCAGTTAAATCAATATAGGGCCGCCCAGCAATAATCGATGCAACTTCTCCATCGCTAATCTTTGTAATAGTGGAGAGTGCAATACGAACGGCACTGCCATTTTCTTCCACACGATAGAGCGCATCAGATTCATTGATATCAAGGGGTGCAACCTTTAGCCCCATCTGTCGCACTTCATCAACGATTAAACGCCTTGGATACATCCCTGGATCATGTGTGAGCACACCAGCTAAAAAAGCTGCTGGGTAATGAGTTTTAAGCCAGGCTGATTGATAGGTGGGCAGGGCAAAAGCTGCAGCGTGTGCTTTACAAAAACCAAAGGATGCAAAGGCGCGCAGAACTTCCCAGATCTCATGAATGATAGGCAGCTCATAACCTTTGGCCGTTGCAGCAGGAAAGAACCAATCACAGACTTCTTGTTGGCCCACCTTGTCCCCCAACGCCCGCCGCTTTTCATCAGCGCTAGCTAGTGAGACCCCTGTCATCGTTGCAATGATTTCAATGACCTGTTCATGGAAGACAACAACGCCTTCGGTATCGCGCAAAATCTCATAGAGATCTGGGTGAATGATTTGGGCTTTAGCCCAGCCATGACGGGCCTTTAAAAAGGGCGTAATCATGTCTGATTTCACTGGCCCTGGTCGAAAGAGTGAGATATCAATAATCAAATCAGTAAATGTTTGAGGTTCTAACTTTCCAACAAGTTCGCGCTGTCCCGGAGATTCAATTTGAAACAAACCTAAAGTATTGGTGGATTGAATTAAGGCATAAGTATCAGGATCATCTAAGGGCACGGTATCGATATCAACGCTGAGATTTTCCGTGCGCTCTATCTCAGTGAGCGCATAAGAGATTGCCGACTGCATCCTCACGCCCAAGACATCGAGTTTTAATAAGCCAATAGCCTCAACATCATCTTTATCAAAGACCACCATGGGATAGCCACTGGCATTAGAAAGAAGTGGTGTGCGATCAAGCAAACCGCCATCAGATAAAACAATGGCGCATGGATGCATTGATAGATGCCGTGGCAAAGCATCTAACCGTTCAGCTAGTGCAATTGTCATTGCAGTTAATGGCGCAGAGATATTAAGGCAGCGCAGCTCAGGTAAGTTCTCTAGGGTTTTTGAGATATTGCGTGCTCTCACATGTGGCATCGACTTTGCCAACATATCAATCTCCATGCCAGGTAAACCCAGCGCTGCCCCTGCATCTCGTATTGCATGACGAGCCCGGTATGTATCAACCATGGCAACGGTTGCACATCGAGATTGATTACCCGGCACATCCCAATCAGTATTGCCATAGCGTTTAAAAACCATGTCATAGATTTCAAGTCGTCTATGTGATTCAACATCAATATCAATATCGGGCAAAGCTGCGCGCAGCGGTGAGCAAAAGCGCTCCATCAATAGACCATGTTGTAGTGGATCAACGCCTGAGATTCCAAGTAAGTGGCAGATCAAGGAACCTGCACCGCTTCCCCGTGCTGCAACTCGAATACCAGCACCACGTGCCATGTCACAGATATCGGCAACAGTTAAAAAATATGATTCAAAGCCAAGGGTTGCAACTGTTGATAGCTCATCATCAAGGCGTGTGCGAGCTTTTTTAATCATCGCGCTATCGCTATAGCGCCAGTTAATTGCAGCTTCACTGCGAGTGCGCAGCAATACGCGCATTTCATGAGCTGAATCTGCCCCCACCACATGGGCTTCAGGTAGATGGGCACCACCTAAACCAATATCGCGCTGAGGAGATAACAAAGAGCGCTCTGCCCATGCACGCGTTGTTGCTAGTAATTGCCGTGGTGTTCGCTCCCCTGCAGCCCGTGCAATTTCACCGGCCAGTGAAATCATTTCATCACTTGATTTTAAAAAGCCTTCAGCATTGTGTCGCTCGATATGGCGCGGATGCAACGGCACTAGCTGGCGAGCGCAATCTAAAACATCTGCTAGAGGGCCATCGGCCCTATCGCGCATGCGAACTGCGTTAGTGATGACGGCATCAATATCGTGATCACGGGCGAAAATTAAGGATTTTGCCGCATGGGATGTGGAGCGCGCACCTTTACCCGCCACAAGATGTGAAACACATTCAATGGCATTATCTGCAAATAAATCACGGGTTTGATTAAAGGCGGTGAAAGCTGCATCAATGCGATTATCGGTAATGAGTGAGCCCACTAGCGAGTGTGGTCCATGCAGGGCATAGACGTTAGTGCTGTAATGGCTAAAGCGTTGTAAGAAATCAAGGGTCAGAACCAGATTGCGGTTATCACTTGTCATTGCCAGAGATGTCAGCAACCTACATAGCGAGCGCCATCCCCCATCACTATGTGCCAAAAGAGTCAGGCGATTATTACTGCCACCCATATCAACTGCCAGATTGACTCCAATAATTGGCGCGATACCACAATCAACACAGCTTTGCGCAAAGCGAATTGCACCGGCTAAACCATCACGATCAGTTAATGCCAGCGCCGGCATCTCAAAAGCAGCAGCGCGTTCTACTAAATCAGCTGGTTGTGTTGTGCCGTATTTGAGTGAATAAGCACTGGCAACGTTGAGGTGAATAAAGCTCATACGTTACGGATAATCCATTGACCGCTAACTTCATCGCGCTCTAATTCAAATGTTGTTAAGGCCCCAATGGGCGCAGCCTCCACGCGCCACAGCGCACGGGCTTGATCATCCGGTCTGTACTTGCCATCGCTAATGCGATTCCACCAACCGCCTGCTTCACACCATCTGGATAAGACTGCATGAATGCGAAAGCGCCGGCCCTTAAAGGTGAATTCAATAGGCGTTGTTGCACCATCGATGGTGACATCGTGGGCGGGATTGACCTGTGTCATGAGAGGGGCGAGAGACCTTTCTAGTATTCGAACAGATGTTCGAAAAATAGACCCCTGGACTGACAAATAGCAAGTGCACAGGCGTGTCGTGGCTCTAGGTAGTTGAACTTTCAACTACTATTGACCTGTTCGTATTCACCCACCTAAGGAGCTCCATGAACGCAGTACTCGTAATCGCTCGCATCTTATTTGCTGGCCTCTTTATCACATCAGGAATTAGCCATCTCACCAAGCTCGATGCCATGACTGGCTATGCCCAATACAAGAAGGTCCCAGCTGCAAAGCTGAGCGTGATCCTTTCAGGTCTGATGATTCTTGTAGGCGGCCTCTACATCGCATTTGGTGTCTATGCAGATCTTGGCGCACTACTTATCGCTATCTTTTTAATTCCAACCGCCTTCATGATGCATGCATTCTGGAAAGAAAGTGATGCAACAGCTAAGCAGAATGAATCAATTGGGTTCTTCAAAGATCTCTCTCTTGCAGGAGCGGCGCTTATCATCTTTGTACTAGTTGGATCTGGTGCAGATTTTGGACCAAGCATTACAGCAGCATTCTTTAGCTTGTAAAAAAACTAGTCAGTAAAGCCCCTGCAGAAATAATCTGTGGGGGTTTTACTTTTTGATAATGTGAGATTGATACCCGGCAAGTAACAACATCAGCACCGGATACATCATTGCAACAGGAAGTGACATCAGTTGGGCAAGAGCGCCAGTGACAGAGGGACCAATGAAATACCCAGCAATACCAATTACTCCCACGCGCGCAATAGCAACTGATGATGCAATCCCAGGTACCTCAGAGGCTGCCAAAATATAGGCAGGAAACATGGGGCCAATACCTAAACCAGCACAAGCAAAACCAATGTTGACGATGATCAATGCTAGAACTGGTTGTGTGTCAGAGAGTGGCACAGCGATTGCAATGCCAGCACCTAAACCAATTCCACCTAAATAACCACCGTAGAGCACTGTCTTTCTAGGACCAAAGTGATCTAGTGCTCTATCACCTAAAAAGCGGGCAGTAATCATCGCTAGTGAAAAGACAGCAAAAGCTGAAGCGTTAACACCAAGCCCAAAGCCCATGTCATCGCGCAGCAAGATTGCGCCCCAATCACTGGCAGCACCTTCTGCAATAAGGCCACCAAGTAAACCAATGCCCATCCCCCACAGTGGTAGAACTGATTTTCCAAAGAGCGGAATCTTGGCTTCGGTCTCTTCTTCCCCACCACTGTGTTCATCTAATTCTGCAGAAAGGAGCATGCGCATAGCTGGAATAAATAGGAAGAAGCAGACCATGCCTACTCCAACTAAGTTATCGCGAGGTGAGACATGCTTGGCAATGGATCCACCTAAGACAGTTGTTGCAAAAGCACCTGATGACCACAGGGCATGAAATGAAGACATGACGCGACGCCCTAAGAGTTTTTCAATAACAACTGCTTGGGTGTTAGAAGCAATATCCATACTGGAATACCCAAGGCCCATGATGAAGAGACCAAAAATTAAAGTAATCGGAGAAGTTGAAAAACCCATCAAGATTAAACCAATGGGCATGATGATGATGGCAACTCGAATAACTGCTTGAGTGCCATAAGAATGAACTAAGCGCCCGGCCAGCTGTGCACCAATGATTGCACCAGCTGTGCTGGAAATAAGGATCAATCCCAGCTGTCCGTTATTGAGACCATTGGCATCACGAATCTCAGGGATGCGTGCGACCCAGGCCATGGAGACAACACCCATTAAGAAAAAGGTCGCCAAAAGCCCTTTACGCGCACGTGATGCAACGGCAATTAAATCATCGCTCATAAGGTGCTAAAGGTAACTGACAATGAGGCAAGAGTCTGTTTACACTGCCTCATGTTTTTCTCCTTCATGCCCAAAAGAAGTGAGTTTTCCGCCAATCGTAAAGATTTCATGAGCGATCTCATCTCTGGGCTCACTGTTGCCATAGTGGCTCTGCCCCTTGCGATTGGTTTTGGAATCACATCAGGGATGTCTGCAGCTGCTGGTTTAACAACGGCGATAATTGCAGGTTTTCTAGCCGCGCTCTTTGGTGGATCTAAATATCAAGTCAGTGGGCCAACAGGTGCCATGACAGTTATTTTGATTCCAGTTATTCATACCTATGGAGTTGGAGCAATCCCAACTCTTGGACTCATGGCTGGTGTCATGGTCATCGCTATGGCTGTGTTTGAGTTAGGCGCAGTCATAAATCGTGTGCCATGGACTGTGGTTGAAGGTTTTACAGTTGGTATTGCTCTTATCATCTCATTTCAACAAATTCCCCTTGCACTTGGCATTGCACAAGGAGATGGAGAGAAAAGCTATATCGTCGCGTGGAACACGATAAAAGATGCACTCCATGCTGGACCTAATTATCCCTCAATCTTAGTAGTTCTCATTACGCTAATCATTAAGTTTTCCTGGCCACACCTAGTTCAGTCTTTGAGATGGACAATACATATCCCAGCCAGTTTCATTGCACTTGTCTTAGTGAGCGCACTTGTTAAAGTGTTTTCGATTAATATAACCACTATTGGAAATATCCCCCGTGCACTTGGCAATTATCACAAACCCATCTTTGATCATGTAGCCACGCTACTTATTCCTGCTTTATGGATAGCCTTACTTGCAGCCGTTGAATCCTTGCTCTCAGCCCGTGTGGCCGATGGTCTTGCCCATAATAAAGAGAGATTTGAACCTAACCGAGAACTCTTTGGACAAGGTCTGGCAACTCTTGCCGCATCCCTTCTTGGTGGAATGCCGGCAACAGGTGCGATTGCTAGAACTAGCGTGAATGTGAGATCTCACGCCCAATCACGAATGGCCTCTATTTTTCATGCGCTAGCACTTCTCTTTATCGCCCTCATTGGCGCTCCACTAGTGAGTCAAATTCCAACGGCAGTTATCGCTGGTTTATTGTTAGGAACTAGCTATCGAATTCTAAACCCGACATCGATAATGGAATCACTGCGCACGACAAAGGCAGAGGCTTTCACATTAATTCTCACTGCGATTAGCACCGTCGCAATTGATTTAATTTGGGGTATGGCCATAGGCATTGTGCTACATATGATTTTGGCACACTACTCTAAAAAGCCTTCTGCGATATAGAATCACACCCATACCAACTCACCTAGGAGCTCTCCGTGGACAACATCACCGCCTTTAATAATCACCTTCCAGTCAAGGTTCGCTTTGGAGAAGGTGTGGCACAGACATTGCCCGCAGTTGTTGCAGAGCTTGGTTCCAGTAAAGTATTTTTGATGGTTGATAAAGATATTGAGAAGTTCAATCCAGCAGCAGCAAAGCTCATCGATCAAATCAAGGCTGCATCAGGCATCACTGTTACGGTCTTTGAAAAGCCAGCAGGTGAGCCAACAATTCAAATGGTTGATGATTCAATTGCAGCACTTAAGGCAGCTGGCTCTGATGTTGTTGTTGCACTCGGTGGCGGCTCAGTGATTGACACAGCTAAAGCTGCGCGTCTATGCGCCCAACTCAACTGCACCTTCCGTGAATTCCAATCACAGCCACCTGTGTATCCAGCACCAACGCTTCCTCTTGTAGCGCTGCCAACATCTGCTGGCACAGGCTCTGAAGTATCGGGTGGTTCTGTTATCTCTGATCCAGAAGCTGGTCGCAAAGCGGGTATTGCTAATGGAAACCTACGTGCACAAGTAGCACTGGTTGACCCAGTCCTTACTTATTCCATGCCTCCATCAATGACAGCAAACACTGGTATCGATGCTCTGGCTCAAGCCATTGCTGGAATCATCGCTAAATGTTCCACTCCTATTGGAGATGCAATCGGTTATGAAGCAGTGCGCATGATGACACCAGCCTTAGTTGCTGCCTTTAAAGATGGCAATGACACAGTTGCTCGTGCTGGAATGGCATCAGGGAGCATGATGGCTGGTCTAACAATGAATATCTCTGACTGCACAGCAGAACACTCATTAGGCCAAGCCATCGGTGGCCTTAAGCATGTTCCACACGGCCTAACAATTGGTTTAGTTCTCGTTGAAACTCTCACTCGTGAAGCAAAGGTTGTCCCCGAGAAGATGGAGCGCATTGCAGATGCGATGGGCGTGCCACAAGATGGCACGAAGGATGGATCTCGCTGCGTGAACGCTGTGAGAAAGATCCTTGCCCAGCTGCAATTTCCCGTGCTCTCATCCCTTGGTTTTGTTGAAGGCGACATTGATGAACTAGCTGAAATCGCACTCAAAGATTTCTTTATTACACAAGCTCCAAAGCCATGGAGCAAGCAGGAAGTGGTCGATGCATTTATGTCAGCGCTAAAGCTTGAAAGCCGTGTTGCATAGACAGTGGAGGAAGTTCTAAACAACCCCTCAGTTATTCGCGTAAGCGCCTTGCTCAAGGAGTTGGGGTGTTTGGGCGAAGTCACCATTCTCTCTGACTCTGCTCGCACAGCACTCGATGCTGCTAACGCCCTAGGCATTGAAGTAGGACAAGTTGCATCCTCTATTGTTTTCAAGCTCCCTAACGGCAATCCACTGCTCGTTATAACTAGTGGGCGCCATCGTGTTGATACTGAACTTGTTGCAAAAAACTTAGGTCTCGAAAAGCTTCACCGCGCAGATGCTGACTTTGTGAAAAATGCCTCAGGCTTTTCTATCGGTGGCGTCTCCCCTGTTGGTTGGATGAATACGCCAGAAATCACTTTGATTGATCAGGCTCTTAATGATTACGACGTGGCATGGGCTGCTGCAGGTCACCCGCACTCTGTTTATCCAACATCTTTTTCAGAGTTAGCGCGAGTAACGGGTGCAACTCCTATGGTGGTGGGAGACTAGTTAAATGCGGAACAAAACTTTTGTAACTGCAGTTTTTGCCTCTTTTGCCTGGAACCTATATCTAGTGGGTGGTGTCATTCTGGGTGCTTCTTACGCACTTGATCGCGCAGCTGGTGGTCAATTTGAGATTTTTCCAACTTATATACGACTGGTTTATATTCTGAATTTTTCCCTAATCCTTTATCAAGTAGTAATCTTCACTCGCTTCTCTTACGGCAAAGCAATTAAGCCGAAATGGATAGTTAAAGCCTTTGTCATTCTCGGTCTGTTAGGAATTCTTGCCAATGCAGCATCTCGAAGCGCAAATGAGCGTTGGAACACTATCCCCGCATTTGTGATTACGGCTGCATTTTATGGAATCTTGAAGTCCCAATCGAAAAACACAAGTGAGGCAAAGGTTTCAAAACCCACGGGGCCTGACAAGTTATGAACACTTTAGGAATGATTACAATTGTCATTGATGACTATGACGCAGCAATTTCTCACTACGTCAATGATCTTGGATTCAACCTCATTGAAGACACAGTCCTATCGCCTGAAAAGCGCTGGGTAGTAGTAGCACCTAGCTCACAAGGTGCTCGAATACTGCTGGCAAAGGCAGCTAATGAAGCACAGGTGGCAGCGATAGGTAATGCAACAGGTGGCCGCGTGGGGTTTTTTATGTATACAACCAACTTTAATGAAACTTACGAGGGCTATAAATCTAAAGGCATTGAGTTCATTGAAACTGCGCGCCAAGAGGCCTATGGTCAAGTGGTGGTTTTCAAAGACAAATATGGGAATAAGTGGGATTTAATTGAACAGAAATAGTAATGCCGCTAAGGCAAAGATTTTTGAGTGGCTAGGTGTTGCAACTGCAATCCTTTACTCACTTCTAGTTGCAGCAAATATTGGAGCTGAATTCATTGGTTTCACATTGCTTCTGACATCCTCTGCCCTTATTGGCATTTGGGCATTTCTTGGCAAGCACAAAGGAATTCTCTTTCTGCAGTTCTTCTATGCAGCAGCTGGCATTATTGGAATGATTCGCTGGTTTTAAATGATTGTTGCCTACTTCTGGACAATTACTCCAAGTCGAATTCCTTTTGCACTAGTTGCTATGGGGATGGATCGTTTTGTTTTGCGTCGCTCGAGAAATGTCGGCTTTTTTAAATCATTGGGGACTGGTAAAGGTGAGACTTTCACACCTTCTGATGCCAACGCTTTGCGCTGGGGTTTGATTGCACACGTGCATGATATCGAGTCCTTTGATCACTCATTTGTTGTGAAGCAATGGCGCAAAAATAGTGTCAGTGAATTTCGTGCCGTTCTTGAACCAATCTCTTCCCATGGTCAGTGGGCTAAACAGGAACCATTTATTGCAACGGCACAAGATTGGGATGGACCTGTCGCAGCAATTACTCGAGCGCGCATTAAGTGGCATCAAAACTTTCGCTTTTGGAGCTCTGTGCCACCTGTGACACTGTCATTGAAATCAGCACCTGGCTTGATCTCTGCCATAGGAATTGGTGAAGCCCCTATTGGTTTACAGGGAACTTTTTCACTTTGGGACACTGGGGCGGCCATTAAGAACTTTGCATATAAAGGCCCAGCCCACCAAAAGGCGATTGCAGACACAACTATCCATAGATGGTATTCAGAAGAGCTCTTTGCACGCTTTGCGCTCAAAGATATTCGCGGTTCGATTAATAGTTAGGAAGGCTTTTAGGGCAGACTTAAGCCATGTCAATCCGTCATTATGTTCCACGACGGCGCCGCCACGGGCAGTTATCACCTCGAGTGAAGGGCTTATTAAACTCTGTAGTTGGCATCGCGATCTTGCTTCAAGTCCTCTATCCATTAGTTGATGGTGAGATATTGCGATTGCTCACCATCAATGTTGTTTATTGGGGCGCAGGGGCAATGTTGTTCCATGCATTCCTGGCATATGGCACTCGCTACGCCATTACCTATTTCCTCTTCACGTTCTCCTTCGCTCTGACGATCGAACATATTGGAGTCTTAACCCAATGGCCTTTTGGTAGTTATTCATACTCTGGCAATTTAGGGCTAATGATTGTTGAAGTTCCGCTAGTTGTCCCGTTTGCTTGGATCATGATGGCCCACCCAGTTTTAACTGCGGCCCGTCGCATTGCAGGTAATTGGGTATTCCTCTACGGCGCAGTTGTCCTTGCTGCATGGGATTTGTTTCTAGATCCACTCATGGTGGCACAGGGTAATTGGACATGGGTGGTTTCTGGCGCGCATGTTCCGTTCCAACCCGAGATTCCTTTATCGAATACTTTTGGTTGGTTACTCAGTGGAATGTTCTTAATTGGCGTTTTGCACCTAATTACCCCACGAGATAAGCGAAAGAGTGGAGCAACTTTTCTCACGACCGATGTATTTTTATTGTGGACTTTGTTCTCAGGCTTTGTCGGCAACTTGTTCTTCTTTGGCCGCCCAGGCATTGCCTTTTTTGCAGGAGGGATTTTTGGGGTAGTCCTTGCCCCTTATTTCTTTAACCGCTGGTTAGGACGCCCTTAGATTCCATGGATTACCTAGTAGTAATTCCAGCAGGGCTGATCTTTTTAATCTCCTTAATCAACTTTCTCACCATTCGTACACCAGATGAAATAATCCAAATAGGAGATGCAATCTCAGTAGTTGTTCCGATGCGCAATGAGGCGCCAAATGTTGCCGAACTTGTTAACTCACTTCGCACTCAACAGAACTTGACTAACGTTGAGTTTTTGTTTCTAGATGATAATTCTGAAGATGGCACTCTTACTCTCTTGCACCAACACACTACTGGGCTGTCCAACTTTCATGTATTGAGTGGATCCACGCTGCCACAGGGGTGGATTGGTAAAACCTGGGCGTTGCAACAACTTTATGAGAAATCAAGCGGTGAAATCATCGTATCCATTGATGCTGATGTGAGATTAGTGCCAGATGCGATATGTAGAGCAGTCAGATTACTCAAGAGAACACAGCTAGATTTTCTCTCCCCTTATCCGGCTCAGCTTGCACATACTTGGTCAGAAAAACTCATTCAACCGCTGCTGCAATGGTCGTGGATGTCCACAGTTATCTTGCGCTTTGCCGAGAAAAGCTCTCGCACTTCCATGGTTGTGGCAAATGGCCAATTCTTTATTGTTAGGCGGGCAGCCCTTGCTCAAGTTGGTGGCTATCACTGCGTTAGCAACAAAGTTTTAGATGATGTCGAATTAGCAAGGGCTCTTGTCAAACAAGGTTCACATGGCTGTGTGGCAAATGGCGCAGCAATTGCATCCACTCGTATGTATTCATCATGGAACCAAATCCAATCAGGCTACGGAAAATCTTTGCATGCAGCTTTTGGTTCTGTTTTTGGTTCTGCACTTGCAATCGCATTCATTTTTCTTACAGGTATGGCTCCCCTTATCGCTGGCATGAATGGTTCATATCTAGCTTGGTATGCCTATGCCGCAGTTACTCTCACCCGTGCAATGAGTTCAATTAAAACCGGTAAGAACGGTGTGGATGCGTTTGTACATCCCCTTTCATCAGCACTGCTTATCTACTTAATCATTTACTCATGGTTAATGCGTGGGCAGCTGCAATGGAAGGGCCGCACGCTATGAAAATAGTTGTAATCGGCGCCGGCATGGGCGGGATGATGTCAGCTGCACGTTTGGCTAAAGCTGGACATGAAGTTAGTCTCTATGAGGCATCAGATCGTGTGGGAGGAAAACTTCACACTGAGTGGATTGGCAAAGTTGCCTTTGATACTGGCCCCTCACTTTTAACTCTGCCGGCTGTGTATAAAGATTTCTTTCAACGAACTGGCAAACATCTTGGACTGCTCTGTCAGATTCAGGCGGTTGATCCATCATTTGAGTATCGATTTAATGATGGCACAACCGTTAATTTTGCAAATCTTTCTAGGTATCACACTCTCAATAATCTGCGCACAGCCTATGGGGAATCTGTTTCCCGCCAATGGGATCAACTGATGCGCAGAGCTGAGAAGATGTGGGATGTTTCTCGCGAGCCTTTTATTGAAAATGAACTACGTTCACCGTTTTCATTGTTCAAGCGATTCTCCCTCATAAGAGATCTAAAGATTATTGCTCCTTGGAAAACTCTGAGGGATTTTGCGACCGAAGAACTTGTCGATGAACATCTTCGATACATCCTAGATCGCTATGCAACCTATAGCGGCTCAGATCCGCGCAAAGCACCTGCAGTTCTTTCCACAATTGCCTATGTTGAAGAGTCATTTGGAGCTTGGCATATCAAGGGCGGACTTGGAACGCTGGCAACGCTGGTGCATGAGCGCGCAGAGAAAGTAGGAGTCACTTTCCATCTGAACTGCCCTGTTGCATCAATTAACGTCAATAGAGGAACAGCAACTGGAATTACTCTAGAAAACGGTGAAGTTATTAACGCCGATGCAGTCATTGCAAATGCTGATGCATCACTGATTTATAACAAGTTAATTACCGGCAAAATCCGAACGATTAAGAAGGTTAGAAAGAATCTAGAGAAAGCTGATGCCTCACTGGCTGGCTTTTCATTACTTCTTGGCATGCGTAAAGATGAATCAGCTCCACTTAATCATCACACTGTTCTATTTCCTAAGGACTATGACGCAGAGTTTGATGCGATATTTACTCACAAGCAGCCTGTCACAGAACCCACTATCTATATCTGTGCTCCTGGCGATGATGCGATGACTAAGGATGAATATCTAGAAGGGTGGTTTGTTCTAGTGAACGCACCTGCCCACGGCGCTCATGGCTTTGATTGGAACAATGCAGAGTTTGCACGCACTTATGCCAACAGCATTATTGATCAGATAGAAGCACGTGGGATACCTGTGCGCTCCCGACTAGAATCTATGACGATTAGAACTCCTGCAGATTTAGAGAGCGCTGTTAGTGCACCAGGTGGTTCTATCTATGGAACTTCCAGTAACGGCCCGCGCGCAGCCTTTATGCGCGCAAAGAATCGCTCACCCATTAGAAATCTTTATTGCGTTGGAGGTTCAGCCCATCCTGGTGGCGGATTACCATTAGTTGGATTAAGTGCAGAAATAGTTGCTAATGCAATTGGGAGCGCGCAAAGCGGGCAACCATTAAAAAGCCACTAATTTGAAGTGCTAGGAATGCCACAGAGAGCACATAAACTCCTGGAAGATTTAACTGCCACATAATCAAAACTACAAATAAAAACGATGCTCGCACTGGACGCTCTGCTGGTGTGACAACACCGATATCTTTAACACCGAGTGAGACTAACTTGGCGCGTGCATATTCTTGGAAAGAAGCAACACACCAGAGAGTGATAACAAGCCATGCTGGCACACCGATGACATAGAGTGCATAGAGCCAGAGAGCTTCGCTAACGCGATCAACGACTGAATCAAGGGTTGCTCCCCAAGGACTTTGTCGCTTTTGAAATATCGCAACACTGCCATCAATACCATCACAAAAGAGAGAGAATACGAGAAAACCAACTGCCCACCATGAGGTTGCAGTTAGCGCTGTGGCAACAGCTGAAGCAAGACCGCACATCGTGAGAACGTTAGGTGAAATACGTAGCAAAGTTGCAACCAGACCAAATCGATAGGAGATAGTGAGCCACCAAGCAACAGCGCCGGCAACAGGGGCATCGTTATGCAACGAACTCCAAGTTGCGGTGAACTCTTGCTTACTGAGCATTTTCTAAAT
>JAGWYO010000032.1 GCA_018969355.1 Actinomycetales bacterium | reverse complement strand
ATGAACTCTCCCCTTCGCAACTGGTCACTGCGCAACCGCTTAACTGCAGGTGTTTTGACTCTTTCTGCGATTGGATTTATAGGAGCTGGTCTAGTTGTTGAAAGATCACTGCATAGTTATCTCATCCACCAAATTGATGATCAACTCATAAGTGTCGTTGGGGGAACTTCCCAACGTTTAAATCAAGCTGGAATTGCAAATGATGAGGAAGTCAATCCCAATAACCATGAAGAGGGTGAGCGCGCAAAGAATCGTGCTGCAGCCGCCCCCATCACTCCACTTAACCGCATTCCAACATCCACCTCAGTCACGCTATTAGATCAATCTGGAGCATTTGTTGGGGGAATTGGTGGGGATCTCAATGCCAATAGAATCGCTGATTTTATTGTTGGTTGGACACCAGAAATCGTTGCATCCTTTGGAGCTGTGCCATTTACGTTAGAGACTCCTGGTCCTGACTTTCGAGTAATTACTCAAGCCCTACCTTCATCTGCCGGCACCGTGGTAGTTGCTCAATCACTTGCAGATTTTGATAAAACAACGAATCGAATTGGTCGTATCTTTTTACTCATTGGCTTTCTGGTCCTATTTCTAATCGCTCTTGCCGCCCGCCAAGTTATTAAAATAAGTATGAAGCCATTAGAAAACGTTGAGGCTACAGCAGAAAAGATTGCTGCGGGAGATTTATCGGCACGTCTGGATAACTTTGAACCTCACACTGAAGTTGGACGTTTGAGCGCATCGTTGAACACAATGCTTGGCCGTATCGAAGAGGCATTTGCTGTGCGCACTGAGAGTGAAAACAAATTGCGTCGCTTCGTGGCAGATGCCAGCCATGAACTGCGCACACCGTTAACTGCCATCCGTGGCTTTGCCGAGCTCCATCGCCAAGGCGCAGTGCCTGATGGTGAGAAAACAAGAGAGCTATTGGGGCGTATTGAAAAAGAATCAGTGCGCATGGGAGCCTTAGTTGAAGATTTACTTCTTCTAGCTCGCCTAGATCAATCACGCGATATTGAATTTCACCCAGTTGATCTAGCCCATGTTATTGAAGAGACCGTTGCATCAGCCTCTGCTGCAGGTCCAGAGCATCCAATAACTGTAGAGATGCCTAAAGAGTTATTTGTTCTCGGTGACTCTGGGCGTATTTATCAAGTAATGACAAACTTGCTAGCTAATGCCCGCGTGCACACACCTACTGGCACAGCCATTAACGTTCTTGCGCGCAACGAAGAAGACGGTGTCTATGTATCTGTTGCCGATAACGGTCCGGGATTGAGTGAAGAAGATCAAAAGAGAGTTTTTGAGCGCTTCTTTCGCGCCGATCCTTCGCGCCAGCGCACGAGCCAGGAAGGCAGCGGGCTTGGTTTATCTATCGTGGATTCAGTCATGCAGGCTCATGGTGGCAAAGTAGGTGTAGTTTCAAAGCCAGGAGCTGGAACAACGTTCACATTATTCTTCCCAACGCAAAAAGCTTAGTTTAACGACTCCATAGCCTTTAGTACTGCGATGCGCTCTGCAATAGGTGGATGCGTTGAAAACATCTTAGAAACTGCTTTGCCATCCAATGGTGATTCAATCCAAATATGTGCAATGGAGTTTGACTTCTGATGCACAACAGTTGAATCTCGCTCTAATACTTCGAGCGCACTGCGCAGCCCCGCTGGGTTTCTCGTGAAAGCAACAGCGGTTGCATCAGCAAGGGATTCACGCTTGCGGGAAATGGCAGATTTTAAAAGCACGGCAGCTATTGGTGCCAAGATAAGAATGAGAAGTGAAAAGAGTAAAAGTAGCGGATTGCCGTTATTACGATCGCGATCTCTGCCGCCACCAAACCACATCATGCGCATCAACATGTCACTCACGATTGCAATAGCACCTGCTGTTGTTGCTGCAACCGCTGACACCAAAGTGTCACGATTAGCAACATGGGCTAATTCATGAGCGATAACGCCTTGCAGTTGATCACGATCCATGACATCTAAAATCCCTGTTGTGAAGGCAATGAGTGCGTGGTCTTGATTTCGCCCAGTAGCAAAGGCATTAGGCGCACTATCAATAACAATTGCCACCTTTGGCATTGGCAGGCCACTAGCAATAGTTATCTCTTGAATCAAACCAAATAACTTTGGATTATCTGATTCTTGAATGAGCTTTGCACCCGTCATTGTTAACACTAATTTATCTGATCCGTAATAAGAACCCCACACTGAAACTAAGGCAATACCCACCGCAATTGGAACAATTGCTGTGGTGGATTGACCAAAGTAAGTAAGAGCAGCTAACGCCACAAGCCAGACCAGCACACCCATACCGATGAGCAGGCCAATTGTCTTGCGGCGATTAGCCGCTTGTTGGGTTCTAAAGTTCATTAAAACTTAACGTTCGGAGCGCTGCGATCTTGTGAATCTTCAACTTCATAAAACTCGCGCTCAGTGACCTTTGCAAAACCTGCAAAGAAGTTAGTTGGAACGGTCTTTACTGCAGTGTTGAGCGAGCGCACATTGTCGTTATAGAACTGACGAGAGAAGGCAACCTTATTCTCTGTTGTTGCTAACTCTTCTTGAAGTGAGATGAAGTTATCTGAAGCCTTGAGATCTGGATAGGCCTCAGCAACTGCAAGTAACCCACGAAGTGCTTGCGTGAGCATTCCATCGGCAGCAGCTGTGTCTGCAACTGTGGTGGCAGTTGTTGCTTTAGCACGTGCTGTGACAACAGCATCAAAAGTAGATTGTTCATGCTTTGCATAACCCTTAACAGTTTCAACAAGGTTGGGGATCAGATCAGCACGGCGCTTTAATTGAACTTCGATTTGTGCCCACGCTTCATCAACGCTGATGTTGAGGCGAATCAGGCGGTTGTATTGAGCAACAAAAAATAGGACGACTAGTGCGATGACACCGAGAACAATGATTATTTCCATGCCTAATTAAACCCCCTTTTAGGCGGATTCATTCCTTTAAGTTGTTAGTCGATCTTTGATTTATGAAAGTTTAAAAACGAGCGTGAAGCCGTTGGGCCACGCTGGCCCTGATAGCGAGAGCCATACTTCTCACTGCCATAGGGATGATCGGCAGGCGATGACAGTTTGATTAAGCAGAGCTGGCCAATCTTCATTCCCGGAAAGAGTTTGACGGGCAGGTTGGCAACATTGGAAAGCTCTAGAGTGATATGGCCACTAAAGCCTGGATCGATAAAGCCTGCGGTGGAGTGTGTAAGAAGACCCAGGCGACCAAGGGATGATTTACCTTCTAAGCGCCCAGCAATGTCATCGGGCAAAGTAATAACTTCATAGGTGCTTGCTAAAACAAACTCACCTGGGTGCAGGATGAAGGCTTCATCATCTTCTGCGATTACTTCACGAGTGAGCTCTGATTGCTCGATCGATGGATCAATAACACTGTATTTATGATTTTCAAAGACGCGAAAGTATTTATCGAGGCGAACATCCACCGATGAAGGCTGAATCATCGCCTCATGGAATGGTTCGCAGCCAACGCGACCTGCTTTGATTTGGGCGAGAATGTCGCGATCACTGAGTAACACGTTGGGAACCCTATCTTGCTTTAAGAGCGGCGTTGGGCATCGAAATAGGCTCAATAGGGTTGCATAAGTTACTGGTGGGTAGCATTATTTGCCCATGAGCCATTACATAGCCAACCTGCGAGATATTGAATTCTGCCTCTTTGACCTGCTGGGGCGCGAGAAAGTCATGGGCACATCTTTATATGCAGATGTTGATCGCGACACTGCGATGGGCATGTTGGAGGAAGTAAAGCGTCTGTGTGAGAACGATCTTGCAGCATCTTTTGTTGAAGGCGATCGCGTTGGTGCGATTCTTAATAAAGAAACTGGAAATGTCACTCTGCCTGAGAGCTTTAAGAAATCGTATAAGGCCTATATCGATGGTGAATGGTGGCGCGTTGATGCACCAGTAGATCTTGGTGGAATGAAGATTCCTCCTTCAGTGCGCTGGGCAATCGCTGAAATGGTTTTGGGTTCAAATCCTGCAATTCACATCTATGCCTCAGGGTATGCATTTGCTCATGTTGCCTATGTTCTTGGAACGCCAGAACAAAAGAAGATTGCAAAGCTGATGGTGGATAAGCACTGGGGTGCAACGATGCAGCTAACTGAACCAGATGCTGGTTCAGATGTTGGTGCAGGTCGCAGCAAGGCTGTGGCACAACCTGATGGAACTTGGCATATCACTGGCACAAAGCGTTACATCACATCAGGGGATGCTGACTTCTATGACAACGTCGTTCACTTTGTCCTTGCACGTCGTGAAGGTGGCGGACCTGGAACTAAAGGTCTTTCACTATTTTTAATTCCTAAATTTATGTTTGATTTTGAAACAGGCGAGCTTGGAAAGCGCAATGGTGTCTATGTCACAGCCCTTGAAGACAAGATGGGCCTGAATGTCTCTGCTACATGTGAAGTTAACTTAGGTGAGCATGAACCTGCAGTTGGCTATCTCTTAGGGGATGTGCATGAAGGTATTGCACAGATGTTTAAAGTTATCGAGTTTGCCCGCATGATGGTGGGAACTAAAGCAATTGCAACACTTTCAACTGGATATCAACAAGCTCTGGCATATGCCAAAGAGCGTGTGCAGGGCGGGGATATGAAGGTGATGAATGACAAGGCTTCACCTCGTGTGACCATCATTAAGCACCCAGATGTGCGCCGCTCACTAATGGTTCAAAAGTCTTACTCAGAGGGCATGCGCGCACTTGTTCTCTACACAGCCTCAATCCAAGATGAGATTGAGTTGGCTGAAAAAGCTGGCGATAAAGAGCGCGCAGCAGAGATGATCGCTCTCAATGATTTGTTACTGCCAGTAGTCAAGGGTTACGGATCTGAAAAATCTTGGACTTTACTTGGTACTGAATCACTACAAACATTTGGTGGCGCAGGATTTACTCGTGACTGGCCCATTGAACAATATGTTCGTGATGCCAAGATCGACACTTTGTATGAAGGCACAACTGCGATTCAAGGTCTTGATTTCTTCTTTCGCAAAGTTGTTAAAGATGGCGGAAGAGCACTTGGACTGCTGGGTAAAGAGATTAAAGCTTTTGCTGATGCCGGTGGTTCACATGCAGCAGAAAAAACAGCTTTGCTTAAAGCACTCGATGACTTAAATGCAATTGTTGGGGTCCTTGTTGGCCATGCGATGGAATCACAAAATGATACAGTCAAGATCTATCAAGTTGGTCTAAACACTTCACGTTGCCTGATGGCTGTGGGTGACATCATCACTTCATGGCTGCTTCTGCGCCAAGCAGATATTGCAGTTGCAAAGCTGCCAACAGCTAGTGGTAAAGATAAAGATTTCTATACAGGCAAAATCGCTGCTGCGCAGTTCTTTGTTAAGAACTACTTGCCTCATATCAGCGCAGATCGCACGATTGTGGAAGCAACTGATGGCTCCATCATGGAACTACCGGAGAGCGCCTTTTAAACCGCTATCCTTACCGGATGTTCACGCGCTATAAAGGAGAGATCCTCACTTTACTGGGCGCTATCGCTTTCTCCTTTAACGGAGTTATTGCCAAGTTAGTTCTCACTTCTGGTCTTTCATCCATGCGTTTAACGCAGGTGCGCTGCGGCGGAGCTTTTATTTTCTTAAGTCTTTATATGTTCTTGCGCTATCGAGATAAGTTAAGAGCTAAAAGGCAAGAGCTCCCTTGGCTTTTTGCTTATGGAATCATTGGTTTTCTCCTTGTCCAGGCCCTGTATTTTGTGGCTATTACGCGTCTAAACGTCTCGGTGGCCTTGATTTTGGAGTTCACAGCCCCCATCTGGATTGTGTTGTGGCTGCGCTTTGTCAAGCACAAAGTTGTGCCACAACTTATGTGGGTTGCGATCTTTCTAGCCTTTGGTGGTCTTGTCCTTATTGCCCAGGTGTGGAAAGGGCAAACCTTAGATCCCATTGGCGTTGTTGCAGCTTTGCTGGATGGAATCGTCTTGGCCGCCTTTTTCTTACTCGGTGAAAAACTCACCGCCAAGCGCGATGTTGAATCACTCATTGTCTATGGATTTGGTTTTGCAACCGTTGGTTTAGCTATTGCAATGCCGCTGTGGTCATATCCCACAGAGATCTTCACACAATCAATGAATCTGCAGGGGCGTTTTGCAGCCTACGATTTACCGGGCTGGGTTTTAATCGCCTGGGTCATCATTATGGGAACGATCGTTCCTTATTTATTAGTAGTTAAAGGTTTGAAATTACTTTCTGCCTCCACCAGCAGTGTGATGGGAATGGCAGAGCCGGTATTAGCTGGTGTCTTTGCCTGGATCTGGTTATCTGAAACCTGGAACTTCATTCAATTAGTCGGTGGTGTAACAGTCATCATTGGAATTATCTTGGCCGATAAGGCCCGTTCAGCTGCGCATTAATTAAGCGCCGAAGGAACTATCGTCAGCAGCTGAAGCTTCGCGCTGCTGTGTCCAGTCTTGTCCACCACCAGGGTTTTGTGGCATGTCATAGAAGCGTGCATAGTGAAGCTGTGCTGAAACTGTAATTGTTCTGGTTGGTCCGTTACGGTGCTTAGCAACAATTAAATCTGCCTCACCTGTTCTATTTTGCTGGTCATACATATCATCGCGGTGAAGCAAGATAACGACGTCAGCATCTTGTTCAATAGAACCTGATTCGCGAAGATCAGAGAGCATAGGCTTTTTATCTGAGCGCTGTTCAGGGGAACGGTTGAGCTGTGAGATGGCAATGACGGGGATATTGAGCTCTTTAGCCATTAACTTCAACTGTCGTGAGAACTCAGAGACTTCTTGCTGACGGTTTTCAACCTTTTTACCTGATGACATCAGCTGCAAGTAGTCGATGATGATGAGCTTTAAGTTATGGCGCTGCTTCAGGCGACGTGCCTTTGCACGGATCTCCATCATTGAAAGATTAGGTGAATCATCGATAAATAAGGGGGCCTCTGAGATCTCGCCCATACGACGGGCAAGACGTGACCACTCATCATCGGAGAGTGTGCCGGCACGAATGTTATTTAAACCAACGCGTGCTTCTGCAGAGAGCATACGCATGGTGATTTCTGATTTAGACATTTCCAGAGAGAAGATGACAGAGGTTTGTCCTTCATGAATGGAGGCATGACGGGCGATATCTAGCCCTAACGTTGATTTACCCATTGCTGGGCGTGCAGCCAAGATAATCATGTTACCTGGATGGAATCCATGTGTGAGTAAATCTAAATCTTTAAATCCACTCTTGACACCTTCAATACCAATACCTTTTGAGATAGCTTCAATCTCATCGAGTGCTTGTGGAAGTAAAGTAGAGAGTTGAACGTAATCCTCTGATGCACGCCGCTCTGTGACTGCATAGACCTCAGCCTGTGCTTGATCCACCATGTCATCGACTTCACCTTCTGAGGTGTAGCCGAGTTGCACAATCTTTGTTCCCGCTTCAACCAAGCGGCGCATGATTGCATGTTCGCGAACAATCTTGGCGTAGTAACCAGCATTAGCTGCCGTTGGAACCGATGAGATAAGAGTGTGAAGATAAGGAGCACCACCAGCACGTGCAATCTCACCGCGCTTTGTGAGCTCTGATGCAACTGTCACAGCATCTACTGGTTCACCGCGACCATATAAATCAATAACTGCGTCATAAATTAACTCATGTGCTGGACGATAGAAATCGCGATCGCGAATAATTTCAATAACATCTGCAATGGCATCTTTAGAAAGAAGCATTCCACCTAAAACAGATTGTTCTGCAATGAGATCTTGTGGTGGTGTGCGCTCAAAATCTGCACCAATGGATGAAATATTGGTATCGCGCGGTGCGCGATTATTAGGAAGTTCTGCGATGCTCACGCGTATAACCTCCCATTGGCCACTGACAAGTGAATTCCTTGTAGGCGTAACCTAGGTGCCAGCCCCTCTTTTGAGCGAGAATTGCTCCGGGGTGATGGGGATAAAGCTGTGGGTAAGTGGGTGGATAAGCGTGTTTTCCTGTGCACAAAGCGGTGGATGAAATGTGGGTAAGGAGGTAGTGCTAACCCCTACGCTGAAAAAGCGCAGGTCAGAGGCGCATCTTTTTGCAGACCATTGTGCATAAAAGTATTTTTGTACATCTTAAATTGTGAGATTTAACAACGGATGCGCTCATTTGTTGGATCAAAGAGTGGCTCTGCACAAATTACACCCGTGCGCCAGTTACCAAAGAACTCCACGTCCACACTTGTGCCAACGGCTGTGTGCTCGATTGGTAGGTAGGCATAGGCAATCGCTTTTTTGATTGTGTAACCCTGGCCACCAGATTTAATACGACCAACGATTGTGCTTCCGATGCGAATAGGTTCTGATCCAAATGGCACACATGTGATGTCATCAAAGGTAATTGCAACTAATTTACGTGAAAGATTACTGTGCGCAGCAATGGCTGCATCCTTGCCGTGGAACTTTTCTTTTTTGAGTGAGACCGCAAAGCCCAGACCTGCCTCATAAGGATTAGTTTCAGTGTTTATCTCACCTGCCCACGCGCGATAACCCTTTTCAAGTCTTAGGGATTCAATTGCGCGGTAACCACAAGCTTTAATTCCCTGCACTTTACCTGCCGCCATGATTTTTTCCCATAGCTCTAAGCCATATTCGGTTGGAACATAGAGTTCCCAACCCAGCTCACCAACGTAGGTCAGCCTTGTTGCGCGTACTTTAATATCACCCACGGAAATTTCCTGTGAACTCATAAAGGCAAATGCTGCATGGGAGAGATCTGTACTAGTTAATGATTGCAGTATTTCTCTGGACTTAGGTCCCATGATTGCAAAGCAGGCAAGATCTTTTGTAATGTTAGTAATCTCAACACCATCAAAGGAATTTTCGCGGCGCATCTTCTCTAACCAACCAAAATCATGGACCGAAAAGGCAGTTCCTGTGACAATCATGAATTCATTCTCGGCTGTTTGTGTGACGGTGTAATCAGATTCAATACCGGCCCTTGAGTTAAGTGCTTGTGTGTATGTGGTTGCGCCAACACCTTTAACAACATTATTTGCACAGACATAATTAAGAAATTCTCCTGCTCGAGCGCCACTTATGCGGGCTTTAGCAAAGCTAGATTCATCAAATAAACCGGCCCTTTCCCGCGTTGCCTGGTGCTCTACTTGCACCGCGTTTGACCAGTGATTTCCTAGCCAATCCTTGGGGCGTAGTGCATCGTTACCAATATTGGTTGAATAAAAATTGACGCGCTCCCATGAAGATTTCTCACCAAAGACCGCCCCATGTGCTTTGTGCCATTCATAGACAGGGGAGGTAAATGTAGGCCGCGCGGATTTGCGCTCTTCATTGGGATAGTGAATGTCGTAATACTGCTCATAGTTTTCTGTGATGCGCTGCAATGTGAAATCTGGAGATTCATAGGATGGCCCAAAGCGGTTGATATCCATATGCCACAGATCCATCGTTGGCTCACCTGCGACAACCCATTCAGCTACTACTTTGCCAATTCCACCTGCACCTGCAATACCGTGGGCACAAAAACCTGCAGCAACAAAGAAACCGCCAACGGATGTTTCACCCAGACAGAACTCATTATCTGGTGTGAAACCCTCGGGGCCATTGATAAAGCTTTTAATTCCAACCTCTGCCATCTTAGGAACACGCCTTTGTGATGCTTCAGCGATATCAGCAAAACGATCCCAATCTTCTGCCAACAGTGAATTATTAAAGTTTGCTGGAATATCATCAATGGTGTTGTAGTCAGCAGACCAGGCCTTTGATGTGCGCTCATATCCACCCATGAGTAAACCTGATACTTCTTGGCGGAAGTAAATCAAATTGTCTGGATCACGAAGGGAAGGCAAAAATGGTGCATTGTGGGGCATAAAGTTTTCTGTAATTAAGTATTGGTGACTCATAGGAACAATTGGCACACGAACATTAACCATGCGTGCTATCTGCGGTGCATACATTCCGCCGCAGTTAACAACTATTTCGCATTCAATCTCACCTTTATCGGTGACAACACTGCTCACGCGCCCATTGGTTGTTTTAATCTCAAGGACTCTGGTGTGTGTAAAGATCTGAACGCCTTGCCGTCTTGCACCGGCAGCTAAGGCCATTGCCAGCTGTGAAGGGTCGACTTGGCCATCTGAGGCCATATAACAAGCCCCCACTACTCCTTCTAGGTCGATTAAGGGAAAGAGATCGTGGGCCTCTTTAGGAGAAATCTCTTTTAAATCTAAACCAAATGTTTTAGCCCAGCCAATTTGCCTGCGGATCTCTTGCATGCGCTCAGGGGTGGATGCCAACTTAATACTGCCGCACTCGCGCCAACTTGGGGGCGTGTCAGTCTGTTGTAGTTTTCTATAGAGATCAACGGAGTGCATATTCATCAGTGTCAACGTTGGATCTGCGCGCAGTTGGCCTACTAAGCCTGCGCTATGGAATGTGGAGCCGCTAGTGAGTTCGTTTCTATCCAGCACAATGACATCTTTTTCGCCAAGCTCGGCTAAATGATAGGCAACCGAAGTCCCGCCCACACCACCACCAATAATGATGATTTTTGCTCTGGTTGGAAGTACTGACACAGCCACATATGAAATGTATCCTGAATGCGTGTCTGACGATAGTGCCCTTGAGCAAGAGTTCGGTGAACGTTTCAATTCCATTCCCCTGCTCAAAGACCGAACATCGATTAAAGAACTCTCCGGGGGATTAACCAATAGAAACTTTCTTATAGAAACTCCTGCCGATAAATATGTGGCCCGAGTCTCTAGTAACTCCTCATCGTTCCTTTCTATCGATAGAGGCTCTGAATTTATCAACACCACCATTGCAGGAAAAGGTGGAGTGGGAGCCGAAGTGTTGGATTACAGACCCAAGGAAGGCTTGCTTCTTATTTCCTACATCAGCGGCAAAACCTTTGGGGCAGAGGATGTTGCAGCTAACTTGCCCCGCATCGCAACCAGTCTTCGTAACCTGCACGCACTTGAGCCTTTTGATCATGAGTTCAATATGTTTCAAACCCAGAGTAATTATTTAAAGATAGTAAGAGAGCAGGGCTTTAGAGTTCCAGATGGTTATGTGGATTTTGAACCTATGGTTGCACGAATCAAAAAAGCCTTCGAAGTTCTCTTTGAAGGGCTAGTGCCCTGTAATAATGATTTATTGCCGGGTAATTTCATCGATGATGGAAAGAAAATCTGGCTTATTGACTATGAATACTCAGGAAATAACGATGCCTGCTTTGAGATTGGCAACGTGTGGGCAGAGGCCTTCCAACCTATTGAGGCGCTAGAAGAGCTAGTCACCGCTTACTACGGCGCACACCGTCCCGACAAAGTCGCACGTGCGTGGCTGTGGGCCTTGATGGCAAAGTATGGATGGACACTATGGGCATCGATTCAAGATTCAGTGAGCGAAATTGAATTTGATTTCTGGGAGTGGGGAATGTCTAAATAC
>JAGWYO010000031.1 GCA_018969355.1 Actinomycetales bacterium | reverse complement strand
ATGGTGCCCACGGAAGTGGTGAATATGCACCCATTCCTCCAGTATTTGGCCCCTGATCACCGTCAAGGGCGCGTTTAAAATCTTGTGCTGGTTGCATGGGGATAACTGTTTTGCCATCACTAATGCCAAAGAGTGAAACTTCTGGACCATCTAAAAACTCTTCAATGACAACTCGTTTGCAAGTCAAGGCGTGATCTAGGGCTTCTTGGCGATCTCGTGTAACAACAACACCTTTGCCTGCTGCCAAACCATCATCTTTGACTACATATGGCGCACCAAAAGCATCGAGTGCTTTTTCAATCTCTGCTTGGGTTGTGCAAGTAAAGCTATGCGCAGTTGGCACACCAGCATCTGCCATGACTTCTTTAGCAAAGTTTTTAGAGCCTTCTAATTGAGCTGCAGCCTTAGATGGGCCAAAGACAGATATTCCAGCAGCCCGCAGCAAATCTGCAACACCATTTACCAATGGCAGTTCAGGGCCAACAACAACTAGGTCGACATCTAACTTTTGTGCCAAATTTAGAATTGCTTGATTATCACTTATTACTAATGGATGACATGTTGCAAACTGGGCTATCCCTGGATTACCTGGAGCAACATGTAGTTCTGTGCACTCTGGATCTGCGTGTAGTCCTAGTCCTAAGGCGTGTTCGCGACCGCCGCTTCCGACTAGGAGGATTTTCATATCTTAGATGAAATTCTTTACGACAATTGTTTCATCGCGCCCAGGACCAACGCCGATAGCACTCATCGGTGCTCCAGAGATTTTCTCTAAGAATGCGATGTAGTTCTGCGCAGCTTGTGGAAGATCGCTGAGTGTGCGAGCACCAGTAATGTCTTCGCTCCAACCTGGCATGTATTCATAAATTGGTTTTGCGTGATGGAAATCCGACTGTGAGGCTGGAAGTTCTTCCACGCGCTTTCCATCGATTTCGTAAGCAACGCATACTGGAATCTTTTCCCAACCAGTTAACACATCTAACTTAGTTAAGAAGAAATCTGTCAAACCATTAACGCGCACTGCATAACGAGCAATAGGTGCATCAAACCAACCACAACGACGTGCACGGCCGGTAGTAACACCAACCTCTCCACCGATGCGACGTAGCGCTTCTCCATCTTCATCGAAGAGCTCAGTTGGGAAAGGACCACTACCAACACGGGTTGTGTAGGCCTTAATGATTCCAATCACGCGATCAATCTTTGTTGGCCCAATTCCAGAGCCTGTGCAAGCCCCACCAGCTGTTGGATTACTGGATGTTACGAATGGATACGTACCGTGATCAACATCGAGCAAAGTGCCCTGGGAACCCTCTAAAAGCACACGCTTTCCAGCCTTGAGCGCCTCATTGAGAATCAAAACAGTATCGGCAACATATGGGCGAAGAATCTCGGCATATGCCAAATACTCGTCCAAAACTTCATCAACTTCGATGTTCTTGCGGTTGAAAACCTTAATCAGGACTTGGTTCTTATCGCGCAACGCACTTTCAATCTTTTGACGCAAGATCGATGGATCAAAGAGATCTTGAACGCGAATTCCGATGCGATTGATCTTGTCGGCATAAGCCGGACCAATTCCCCGACCAGTGGTTCCAATCTTTGATTTACCTAAGAAACGCTCTGAAACTTTATCGATGGTGCGGTGATAAGGAGTAATTAAGTGCGCGTTAGTTGAAATTAACAACTTACTGCAATCAATTCCACGCTCAGTTAATCCAACGATTTCTTGGAGTAGAACACCTGGATCAATTACCACACCATTGCCAATTACTGGAATTACATTCGGTGAAAGAATTCCTGAAGGTAATAAGTGAAGTGCATACTTTTGATCACCGATTACGACTGTGTGGCCTGCGTTGTTTCCACCTTGGTAGCGAACAACATAATCAACGCGATCTCCTAGTAAATCAGTAGCTTTGCCCTTGCCTTCATCGCCCCACTGAGCTCCGAGCAAAACAAGTGCAGGCATTGGTAAAGCCTCTCTAATTACGTAGGGTTCTTACTTAAGTAATGAAGTTCCGGTTGAGCGAAGATCTTCGCACGCATGTACAACACGAGCAGCCATGCCAGCTTCAGCAGCTTTGCCCCACGCACGTGGGTCATACATCTTTTTGTTTCCAACTTCGCCATCGATCTTTAATACGCCATCGTAGTTCTTGAGCATATGTTCAACAACTGGGCGAGTAAAGGCATATTGAGTATCTGTATCAACATTCATCTTAATTACACCGTAATCAAGGGATTCGCGGATCTCTGAAAGTAGTGAGCCAGAACCACCATGGAATACCAAGTCCATTGGCTTACTTCCAGCTGGCAGACCTAACTTCTTAGAAACTGCCTCTTGAAGAGTTGCCAAGATCTTTGGTTGTAAAACAACGTTACCTGGCTTGTACACACCGTGAACGTTTCCAAATGTTGCAGCTACTAAGTAGCGAGCATTGACATCTGTTCCAAGAGTCTCAACCGTAAGAAGTGCATCTTCAGGTGTTGAGTAGAGCTTGGCATCATGCTTTGCTTCAACTCCATCTTCTTCTCCACCAACAACTCCGATTTCAATTTCAAGAATTGTCTGTGCAGCAACAGACATCGTCAACATTTCCTTTGCGATGCGCATGTTTTCTTTCATATCAACTGCAGAGCCATCCCACATGTGTGAGTTAAATAGTGGGGCCTTACCTGACTTAAGTCGATCTGCACCAAATGCAAGAAGTGGACGCATGAAGCCATCCAGCTTTTCTGCTGGACAGTGATCTGTGTGAATACCAATATTTACTGTGTAGTTCTTAGCAACAACATGTGCGAACTCAGCAAGTGCAACTGCGCCATCAACCATGTTCTTAACTGTTGACCCTGAAGCGTATTCCGCCCCGCCCCACGAAAATTGAATAATTCCATCTGATTCTGCTTCGGCGAAACCACGAATAGCAGCAATGAGTGTTTGTGATGATGAAACGTTAATTGCTGGGTATGCAAAGGCGCCTTTTTTGGCGCGATTAAACATCTCTGCATAAATTTCTGGGGTTGCAATTGGCACGATGACTCCTCGTTACTTGGTGTAATCCCTAAAAGCGAGTGCATCTTTGAACCGTCTAGAGGCTTACAGCCAATCCTCTCACTTTGGCGCTAATCCCACAAAAGAGGCACGATAAAGCCCCTGGCTCGGGTGGACCAGGGGCTTCACTCATAGGCCCATCTATGTATAGGTCTTAAAGACCGAGCCCGCAAAACGGAACAGGGCTGCGACCAATGTGGCATTGCCGAAGAATTTAAATATCAATAAAAAGACTGATGAAATTCCCATGTGTGAGAGACCTCCTTTCGCGATTGGCATTCTGAGCGCCTCGCATCAGTGAGAACTACCCCAACAAAAACTCTGTTGATAACCCCATATGGGAGGTAATCTCTCTTTGTATGAGCCAAGACCATGAGTCCTTAGAAAACTTATTGAGTGAAAATCGCCATTTCCCACCAACTGCCCAGTTTGCTGCAGCTGCCAATGCACAGCCTGATCTATACGCCCGTGCCGAAAAAGATCGTCTAGCTTTTTGGGATGAACAAGCACAATCATTACAGTGGGATAAGCCGTGGAATACAACTTTGGACTGGCAGCCACCGTATGCCAAATGGTTCATTGGTGGAAAGTTAAACGCCTCAGTTAACGCTCTTGATCGACATGTCACCCAAGGTCGGGGAGATCGAATTGCATTTCATTTTGAAGGTGAACCCGGTGACACCCGCACCATTACGTATGCCCAGTTACTTACTGAAGTTAAGAAAACAGCTAATGCACTCATTGAACTAGGAATTAAAGCTGGCGATCGTGTGGCGATCTATATGCCGATGATTCCAGAGGCTGCGATTGCAATGTTGGCGTGTGCACGCATTGGCGCACCACACTCCGTTGTCTTTGGCGGTTTTTCAGCAGATGCGTTGTTATCTCGTATTCAAGATGCTGATGCGAAATTAGTTATTACCGCCGACGGCGGATTTAGAAAAGGTGCAGCTTTTGCATTAAAGCCTGCAGTTGATGAAGCACTCAAGGGTCAACACAGTGTTGAAAAGGTTTTAGTTGTACAGCGCACAAAGCAAGAAACTGCATGGACTGATCGTGATGTTTGGTGGCATGAAATTGTTGACCGCCAATCAAATGAGAATGCGGCAGAAAGCTTTGATTCTGAGCACCCACTCTTCATTTTGTATACATCGGGCACTACAGCAAAGCCAAAAGGTATTTTTCACACTACGGGTGGCTACCTAACGCAAGTGGCATACACCCACAAAATGGTTTTCGATATTAAACCCGAAACCGATGTGTATTGGTGCACAGCAGATGTTGGTTGGGTAACTGGTCACTCATACATTGTGTATGGGCCGCTTATTAATGGTGCGACACAAGTGATGTATGAAGGAACACCAGATACTCCGCATAAAGGTCGAATCTTTGAATTAATTGCAAAATACGGCGTCACTATCTTGTATACAGCGCCAACTCTTATTCGCACATGGATGAAGTGGGGCGATGAATTCCCACAAGCACATGATCTGTCATCACTTCGCTTATTGGGTTCTGTTGGCGAGCCCATTAACCCTGAAGCTTGGATGTGGTATCGAGAGATTATTGGTGGAAATCGATGTCCGATTGTTGACACATGGTGGCAAACTGAAACAGGTGCAATTATGATTTCACCGTTACCCGGCATCAGCGCTACTAAACCAGGTTCTGCGATGAATGCCCTTCCTGGAATTAGCGCCACAGTAGTTGATGACAACGCAGAACCAGTGAGTAAAGGGCATGGTGGTTACTTAATTCTTGATCAACCATGGCCGTCCATGCTTCGCGGTATTTGGGGCGAAGATGCACGATATAGAGAAACGTATTGGTCACGATTTGAAGGAATTTATTTTGCAGGTGATGGCGCAAAACTCGATGATGAAGGTGCGATTTGGTTATTAGGTCGAGTCGATGATGTGATGAATGTATCTGGTCACCGCATTTCAACGACAGAAGTCGAATCCGCACTCGTCTCACATGAAGCTGTTGCAGAGGCTGCGGTAGTTGGAGCAACCGATGCAATGACGGGCCAGGGGATTGTGGCCTTTGTAATTTTACGTGGTGGCATTGAGCATGCAGATGGCGAAGAACTCAATAAGGCATTACGCAATCACGTTACCAAAGAAATTGGTGCAATCGCTAAACCTCGTCAAATCCTAATTGTCAATGAACTTCCAAAAACTCGAAGTGGCAAAATCATGCGCAGACTCCTTAAAGATGTGGCTGAACACCGAGTAGTGGGAGATTCCACAACCTTGGCAGATCCCAATGTTATGAAATTGATTTCAGAAGGGCTACAGAGCGCAAAATCTGAGGATTAAAGCCTTACGTTTAAGTACTTTGAAGTGAATGAAATTAACTCGATTTCACTCTTGAGCACGCCAATATGTTTATATGCCACACTTCCATCGGCTGTGATAAACCACGTTACCGGTACTCCCATTCCAAAGTAAGCTCGAGATTTGCCATCTGGATCAAAAAAATTAGGCCAAGTAATCCCATTGCTTATTACGAAGTTGCGGCCATCTTCAATTGAAGCCTCTTCCACATCCACGCCTATGAGTAAAACTTTGCCTTGGGCCTTTTTGTAGAAAGAGCGCACTATCGGTATCTCCTCTTTGCAAGGACCACACCAAGATCCCCAGACATTAATAATTGCTGGTCCTTTGATTGAATCTACTGAGGCACCATGACCACCATCTAAACAATCCAGCACTAATGAATCTTGTGTCGTGCTATTTAAAATGCTTTGACAGGAGACTACTTGCCCAACCACTTTCTCTGAAGGCGGAGAACACCCCACCAGAAGTAATAGCGCAATAGCTATTAGGAATCTCTTCATCGAAAATCCTTATCCGTCTTAACCAAGAGCTTTGCTTTAGCGGCATCCATTTCACCGATACCAACACTTGGACAAAGCTTTGCAACTGGGCATGCACCACAAGCCGGTTTGCGTGAATGACAGATTCGCCGGCCATGCCAAATCATTCGCTGTGACAGATTTGTCCACTCTTTTTGTGGGATTAACTCACCCACAATACGTTCTACCTTGACTGGATCCATTTCTTTAGTCCAACCAAAGCGGCGAGATAATCGACCAAAATGTGTGTCAACAGTAATTCCTGGAATATCAAATGCGTGACCTAAAACTACATTTGCAGTTTTGCGTCCAACACCTGGCAAAGTAATTAACTCTTCCAATGTGTTAGGAACTTCGCCATTGAACTCCTCGAGTAAGGTGATTCCTATTCCCTTTATATGTCGGGCCTTTGCACGATAAAAACCAGTTTGATATACCAATTCTTCTAACTGATGAATATCTGCTCCTGCATAGGCTTTAGCGGTTTTGTATTTCTTAAAAAGAGCTGGGGTAATGGTGTTAACTCTCTTATCTGTGCACTGTGCGCTCAAGACGGTCGCAACTATTAACTCCAGCGGATTCTTAAAATCTAGTTCGCAGCGGATCTGCGGGTAGGTCTTGCTCAGAATTCGATACACAGCCCGCGCCTCTTTGCGGGTTTCACTATCGGCGCTCATGAGGCTAAAGTACTACCCGTGACCATAGATTTAGATGCCGTGAACAGAGCACCGCTCTTCACCGCACTTGATGAAGCCGCTTCGGCGTCTCTTCGCGCACAGATGGATTTAGTAAAGATTTCTAAGGGAAGCGTATTATTTGCTGAAGGTGCAGATGGTGATCACCTATATGTAATTGTTGAAGGAAAGCTCAAACTTGGAACGTCAAGTGGTGATGGACGCGAAAACCTTTTATCAATTCTTGGGCCGGGTGAGATGTTTGGCGAACTCAGCCTCTTTGATCCAGGCCCACGCACATCAACTGCAACTGCAGTAACTGATGCAAAACTTTTAAGTCTAGGACAAGCAAAACTTCTTCCATGGCTTCGCGAAAATCCAGATGTTGCTCTTCAATTACTAGCTCGTTTGGCACAACGTCTTCGTCGCACCAATGAAGCTGTGGGCGATCTTGTTTTCTCTGATGTTCCAGGACGCGTTGCAAAAGCACTCATTGATTTAGGTGAGCGCTTTGGTAAGAAAACCGATGAAGGTTTATACGTTCACCATGATCTGACACAGGAAGAGCTTGCTCAACTTGTTGGTGCATCACGCGAGACAGTTAATAAAGCCCTTGCAGATTTCGCAGGACGTAACTGGTTAAAGCTTGATGGACGTGCTGTTTTGATTACAGATTTTGAACGCTTAGTTAAGCGCGGTAAATAGTTAGTCTGTAATTTCTACTGTGAGTTCAATTTCAACAGGTGAATTCAACGGCAATTCCGCGATTCCGACTGCGCTGCGTGCGTGCTTTGCGCCATCGCCCCATATTGCCAAGAACAGCTCACTGGCTCCGTTCACAACAACTGGTGCGTTGATATAGCCGGGAACGCCGTTGACGTAGCCAACAACTCGCACAATCTTTGTAATCTTGTTTACATCAGCAACAGTTTCAACTGCAGCTAAGGCATTGAGTGCACATACCTGTGCTAATTCCTTTGCGCGCTCTGGAGTTATTTCTCCATCAACTTTTCCAACTCCAACCATTTCACCGTTCACTAGTGGAAGTTGTCCGGCAGTGAAAACAATGTTTCCTGTGCGAATAGCTGGAACATAAGCAGCAACTGGCTTTGCAGCAACTGGGAGTTCTAAACCAAGCTCTTTTAGCTTTGCACGCACATCAACCTTATTCATGCAATCTCTCTTTTCATGTAAGCAACTAGCTGTTCGCCAGTTCCTGGTGCTGGAACAACTTGAACGAGTTCCCATCCATCTGAACCCCATGTATCGAGAATCTGCTTAGTCGCATGTGAAAGTAATGGCACAGTTGCATATTCATACTTTGTCATTTATTTAACGCCGCTTTCACTAGTGCAGAAACCACGCCACCATCGGCTTTTCCTGCGATCTTTGGCTTTATTGCCCCCATCACTTTGCCCATATCGCCTGGTCCTTGCGCACCAGTTGAAGCAATTGCCTCGGCGATGATTGCTGCAATATCTGCTTCACTGAGCTGAGCTGGAAGATACTTTGCAATAACTTCGCCCTCACTCTTTTCTAGCGCAGATTTATCAGCACGGCCTGCATTTTCAAATGCTTCAGCTGCTTCACGGCGCTTCTTAGCTTCACGAGATAGAACAGTGATTACTTCTTCATCACTTAGAACGCGTGCTTCTTTGCCAGCTACTTCTTCATTTGTGATTGCAGTCAGAACCATACGGATTGTGCCTGAAGTAGTCTCGTCACGTCCGCGAATAGCCTCTGTCAAATCCTTTTGGAGCCTCTCTTTTATACTCATGCGCTGAACTCTACTGCTAGTAATTCAGCTATCTGCGCAGTGTTAAGAGCGGCACCTTTGCGTAGGTTGTCGCCGCACAGGAATAGATCAATAGACTTCTTATCATCGAGTGATTGGCGCACGCGCCCCACCCATGTGGCATCTGTTCCAACGGCATCATTAGGTGTTGGAAACTTCTTATTCTCTGGATCATCTAGAAGTGTCACTCCAGCAGCTTTTTCAAGAACCTTTTGTGCCCCTTTGCGTGTGACTTCCTTCTTAAATGTTGCATGAACAGCCAATGAGTGAGTTGTTAAAACTGGAACTCTCACACAAGTAGTTGAAACCTTAAGCTTTGGCATTCCAAGAATCTTGCGAGATTCATTGCGCACCTTTAGCTCTTCAGATGTGTAACCATCCTCTTTAAGGGATCCCGCCCAAGGAATGACGTTAAGTGCAAGTGGAGCTGGGAATGCACCTACATCTTTCACTAATTTGCGAACGTCACCAGTTTCTTCACCAGCATTCGTTCCTGCTACAACATTCATTTGTGCCCGCAACGTATCAATTCCTGGTTGACCAGCACCAGATGCGGCCTGGTAGGAGGCAACAACGAGTTCTTTTAATTCAAATTTCTTATTGAGTGCTCCCATGGCGACAATCATGGAAAGAGTTGTGCAGTTGGGATTCGAGATGATTCCCTTGGGACGCTTCTTGGCATCCTTGGGATTAACTTCTGGGACTACCAATGGAACCTTTGGATCCATGCGAAATGCTGCAGAGTTATCTACTACAACTGCTCCGCGCTCTACTGCAATGGGAGCCCACTGTGCCGAAACCTCATCTGGCACATCAAACATCGCAACATCAATGCCATCAAATGCTTCAGGTGATAAGGCAACAACAGTTAACTCTTCACCGCGACACATCAACTTCTTGCCTGCACTTCGTGCAGATGCAATTAAACGAATCTCGCCCCACACATCTTTGCGCTCAGACAAAATACTCAGCATGACTGATCCAACAGCGCCAGTTGCACCAACTACAGCAAGTGATGGCTTCTTTGGGCTCTTCTTTTTACTCATCGGCCAGTTCCTCCATATACAACGGCTTCAGTGCTATCAGCATCGAGTCCAAAGGCTGCGTGAGCTGCTTTAGCTCCGCGTTCTAGATCAGCTTGGCGGCAGATAATAGAAATACGAATCTCTGAAGTTGAAATCATTTCAATGTTTATTCCAGCCTCTGACATTGCACCAAAAAAAGTTGCTGTAATACCTGGGTGTGAGCGCATTCCAGCACCAACTAATGACAATTTACCGATTTGATCATCGTATTGAATGGATGCAAATCCAACTTCACCTTGCAGCTTTTGCAATATAGCTGTTGCATCTGCGCCTTCATCTTTTGGCAATGTAAATGAAATATCAGTTAAACCTGTAGCTGCAGCAGAGACGTTTTGAACAATCATGTCGATGTTGATGTCTGCATCGGCAATGGCTTGGAATATACGTGCAGCAACACCAGTTCGATCCGGTACGCCGACAATCGTGATCTTTGCTTCGCTCTTATCGTGGGCGATGCCTGAGATGATTGCTTGTTCCATTTCTCCTCCTTGTGGATGATCTTTGACCACCCATGTTCCTTCATTGGCTGTAAAAGATGAACGTACGTGAATAGGTAAGTCATAACGGCGTGCATACTCAACACAACGCAAGTGCAGAACCTTTGCACCGCTTGCTGCTAGTTCCAACATTTCTTCATACGTAACAGTTTTTAACTTACGTGCACTTGGCACAACACGTGGATCGGCGCTAAAGACTCCATCAACATCTGTATAGATCTCACACACATCGGCCTCTAACGCAGCAGCTAGCGCAACTGCAGTTGTATCACTACCACCGCGACCAAGAGTTGTTACATCTTTTGTATCTTGTGAAATTCCTTGAAAGCCAGCAACGATTGCAATTGCGCCTTCTGCCAACGCTTCCTGAATACGTCCTGGTGTCACATCGATAATGCGAGCGCGACCATGTGCAGATGTTGTAATCACACCAGCTTGAGAACCAGTAAATGAACGGGCTTCATGTCCTAAATTTGTAATCGCCATTGCAAGAAGGGCCATAGAAATTCGCTCACCGGCAGTAAGCAACATATCTAGTTCGCGCCCTGATGGAATTGGAGTGATCTGTTTAGCTAAATCAATGAGCTCATCGGTCGTATCGCCCATTGCAGAAACAACGACTACGACCTGATTGCCATCGCGCTTGGCAGCAACAATGCGATTGGCAACACGCTTCATGCCCTCGGCATCGGCCACCGAGGAGCCGCCATACTTCTGAACGATCAGACCCATGGCTCAATGGTGGCGCATAGATTTAATTGGCGCTAACCGTTTTTCAGATTATCTTAAATAATGAGACACGACGCGTATCACATAACGAGATTAAACGTCGCGGCGGCCTTCAAATGCCCGACCCAGCGTGACCTCATCGGCATATTCGAGATCTCCGCCTACTGGCAGGCCACTTGCTAAACGAGAGACCTTTATTTCAAGCGGCTTAATCATGCGCGATAGATAGGTTGCTGTGGCTTCACCCTCAAGGTTGGGATCGGTAGCCAGAATAACTTCAACGATTGAAGAATCTGCAAGACGGGCCATGAGTTCACGGATGCGCAGCTGCTCTGGGCCAATTCCATCGATAGGACTTATTGCCCCACCTAGCACATGATACTTGCCGCGAAATTCACGTGTGCGCTCAATTGCAATGACATCTTTACTCTCTTCAACAACACAAATCAACGTGTTATCACGTCGTGGATCACGACAGATGCGGCACTGATCTTCTTCAGAAACATTTCCGCACTCGACGCAAAACTTCACACGCTCTTTTACTGTGCGAATGGAATCCACAAGCGCAGTTGCCACTTCAGCATCTGCCTGCAAAATATGGAAAGCGATACGTTGAGCCGACTTAGGACCAATACCTGGCAAGCGACCTAGAGCATCAATGAGATCTTGAATTGCACCTTCATACATACCTGACATTAATTATTTACTCTCAATTACTTTTGCGCCAAGTTCGTGGGCAAGTAGCGCAGTCCCTGATAGCAAAACCTTATCTGAAGGAGCCTCTGATGTTCGAACCTCGCGTGCTGCAGGGGTATTGGTATCAATAGATGGATCAA
>JAGWYO010000081.1 GCA_018969355.1 Actinomycetales bacterium | reverse complement strand
TCACGGGCCCCTGCCTCGCGCAGCATGCGAACTATCGCCCGCTGAGTATTTCCACGAACAATAGAATCATCGACAACCACAATGCGCTTGCCTTCGATAATTTCACGCAGTGGGTTGAGCTTTAAACGAATACCTAATTGGCGAATTGTTTGCGATGGCTGGATAAATGTGCGGCCAACGTATGAATTCTTGACTAATCCCATGCCAAATGGGATTCCTGAACCTTTCGCATAACCAATTGCCGCAGGTGTTCCTGATTCAGGAACTGGAATGACAAGATCTGCTTGAACTGGTGCCTCTTTGGCTAAGCGCTCACCGATACGAACTCGTGTTGCATGAATTCCTTGTCCAGCAATTGTTGTGTCAGGCCGAGCTAGATAAACGTATTCAAATAAACAACCCTTAGGTTCTGCAAGCGCCCAGCGCTCTGAACGAACGCCAGTTGCATCAATTGCAACAAACTCGCCTGGTTCAATCTCTCGAACAAAAGCTGCGCCGACAATATCTAAGGCTGCAGATTCAGATGCAACTACCCAACCATTTTCTAACTTACCTAGTACTAATGGGCGAACACCGTGGCGATCACGAGCGGCATATAAGGTGTGCTCGTCCATAAAGACCAGTGAGAAAGCACCCTCTAGTTGTGGAAGAACTGACATCGCACTTGCTTCAACATTTTTCTCATTTTGCAGTGAGATAAGCGCAGTCATGATTTCTGTATCTGTTGTGGCTCCGCGCTCACGGCCATTACTTGGCTCAAGCTTTTGCACTAATTCAGCTAAATCGCCGGTATTAGTCAGGTTTCCATTGTGGGCTAAAGCCAGTGTTCCGTACTTAGTTGGGCGAAGGGTTGGCTGTGCATTGACCCAAGTACTTGATCCAGTGGTGCTGTATCGGCAGTGGCCAATTGCCAGATCTCCAGGAAGAGTAGCTAGATCACTTTCAGTAAAGACCTGAGAAACTAATCCCATATCTTTATAGACAAGAATTCTGCTTCCATCACTTGTTGCAATTCCAGCAGATTCAGTTCCGCGGTGTTGCAAGGCATAAAGACCGTAGAAAGTTAGTTTAGCAACTTCTTCTCCCGGTGCCCACACACCAAAAACTCCACACGCATCTTGCGGACCTTTATCTTCGCCCACAACATTGTGATTGAGCAATCCATCTGGGCGTCTCATGATTGAATCCTAAGTGGTAAATACTCTGAAAGATCTGCGCGGACTCCTGAAGCGATGATGTCGCCATTGTTGAGCGCATCGGCCCAATTGATTTCACCTTTTGCCAACGCTAGCCATGTTGGGGCGTTCATCTCAATAACATTTGCGGGCGTTCCACGAGTATGGGTTGGACCGTCACCACATTGCACTGCCGCATATGGTGGAACCCGAACTTCAATTGCGCGACCAGGGGCCTTGGCAGTCAACAGTGCAAGTGTGCTCTTAACTTCGTCTAGGAGCTCTTGATCGCGCATATCTATTACCCAAACAATCGTGGGAATGTTGAAGTGTGTGCAGTGCGCAGTTCTTCTAGGGAAATAACAGAATCGTTAATAGTTAGTGAATCCCCACCAGTAGTACCTAGCTTAGAAATTGCAATCGAGTACTTAGTAGCAAGGGCATGCAGCAGTGAAACTTTACTTGCATCTATTGCAACGATAACTCTCCCAGGAGTTTCACTTAAAAGATCAACCGCTGGATTTGAAAGAGAAATAGTGGCACCAACGTTATGGCGCAAAACCATTTCAGTTAATCCGGCCGATAGTCCGCCCTGGCTTAAATCATGTGCAGCGCTAAAGAAAGCATTGCCCTCTAGAAGTAGTTCAATCA
>JAGWYO010000080.1 GCA_018969355.1 Actinomycetales bacterium | reverse complement strand
CGCCAGCACTTCGAACAATGGCACCTAAGTTACGTGGATCTGTCACACCATCGAGTGCAACAACTAACGCTGGATTCTTAGCACGAGACATGATTTCTTCAAATGATGAGTACTGGTAAGGCTTAATAGCTAGAACAATTCCCTGGCTATTAGGTGAGATTCCTTCTACTTCAGCACGGTGTGCTTCGCGAATTGGAAGACCTAAGTGAAGAGCCAGCTTGAGTGATTCTGCAACACGATCATCAACATCAATGCTGCGAGCAACTAATAGTTCTGTTGCTGGAACCGCTTCACGTAATGCTTCTAGTACTGCGTTACGACCTGCAACGATTTCACCTCTTGGACGATCACCGCGTGGTGCACGTGAAGGTGCAGAACGAGACATCGTTGTTGCACGTGGTGAAGTTGAGCGCGTAGAAGGAGAACGAGTTGCCTTTTTCTCTGCAGCTTTCTTGCGCTTTGCAGCTGCGTGATAAGGACGATCTTCAGCTTTAGGAGTTGGACCTTTGCCAGTTAAACGCTTCTTATTCTTTCCACCAGTACCTGCCGATGGACCCTTTTTTGATTGGCGAATTGCGCCTTTGCGTGATGAATTGCCGGCCATGGTTAACTCTTTTCTTCCATTGACCAACGCGGCCCTTGTGCTGTGTCCTCAATTGTAATTCCTAAAGCAAGCAACCCATCACGGATGGCATCTGATGCAGCGAAATCCTTACGCTCACGTGCAGCTGCGCGCTCTTTTAGCGCTAACTGAATAACACCATCTAGTGCTGCGCTGACATTTCCTGATGCGCTTTGTGGGTAATTAGTATCAAAGGGATCGCAGCCCAGAATCTGCAAAGCACCGCGGATTTCATTGGCATTTTTAGCAATCGCCTTTTTATCACCATCTGTAATTGCTTGGTTTCCAAGACGTAAATTCTCAGAGATCGAAGCCAATCCTGCTGGCACGGCTAAATCATCATTCATTGCCGCGCAAAAGGCATCGGTAATTGTTGGCTCTGGCTCTGTTCCAAGAATCTCAACGGATCGAGTTAAGAAGTTTTCAATACGACGAAATGCCACAGCTGATTCATCAAGTGCTGCCTCTGAGTACTCCAGCATTGAACGATAGTGCGCACTACCTAAATACCAACGCAGTTCAATTCCACGAACGCGCTGCAAGATAGTTTCAACTTGCAAAGTATTTCCAAGAGATTTGCTCATCTTTTCACCAGCTTGTGTAACCCAGGCATTGTGTAACCAGCGGTTAGCAAATTTATATCCAGCTGCCTCTGATTGCGCAATCTCATTTTCATGGTGAGGGAAAACTAAATCTAAGCCGCCGCCGTGAATATCAAATGCCTCACCAAGATAGGCGTGCGCCATTGCAGAACATTCCAAGTGCCAACCAGGACGTCCTGCTCCCCATGGAGTTGGCCATGATGGATCTCCAGGCTTTGCTGCTTTCCAGAGTGCGAAATCGCGTGGATCTTTTTTATATGTTTCATCAGCATCTGCAGCTGGTTGTAGATCATCGAGCTTTTGACCTGAAAGAGTTAAATAGCGCTTAAGTTTGCGCACCTCTAAATACACATCGCCATTGCCTGGGGCATAGGCAGCGCCGTTATCAATAAGTTTTTGCATCAATTCGACCATCTGGGTGATGTGACCTGTTGCCCGTGGTTCATAGGTGGGTGGTAAAACATTTAAAGAAGCAAAGGCTTGTGTAAAGATGCGCTCATACTTCATGGCAACTGCCCACCATGGTGATTTCTCGTGCACGGCCTTATGCAAAATCTTGTCATCAATATCGGTGACGTTTCTAATGAAAGTAACGTCATAGCCAGACCATGT